>JASHYD010001366.1 GCA_030043175.1 Xanthobacteraceae bacterium
AATGGTCCCAATCTCAACCTTCTGGGCATACGAGAACCCGACGTCTACGGCTCAACCACTTTGCATGTGCTCAAAACATGTTGCGAAGAGTTTGCGCGGTTTGCAGGCATAGAGCTCGCGTTTCATCAATCGAACCACGAAGGCGTCTTGGTCGATTACATTCAGGCAGCCCGGCAGGACGCCGACGCCATCATCATCAATCCGGCCGCATACTCATTCACATCGATAGCCATGCTGGACGCCATCAAGATCTTCCAAGGCCCGGTCTTTGAAGTGCATATCTCCAACATCCATGCTCGCGACGAGCTGCATAGGCATTCGAGATTCTCGTCGGTGGTGAAAGCCGTGATCGCTGGACTTGGCCCCTACGGGTACATTGCCGCGATGCAGGCAGCGCTGCACACTCTCGGCAAGATGCCGCCGGTCTTTCCATCCTCGATACGAGACATTCCCCGCTGACTGAGCAACCACGCCGCCACCTCTCGGAAATTGAGGACCAAACTTCCGACAATCTTGCACCCAGGAGGTGAGACCATGACAAAATCCCCCCTGACGACACGTTCGTCTCGCGCATTGCTGGGCATGGTTGCAGCTTTGGCCATCCTGCCCTCGGTGGCGGCCCAGACAATGAGGCCAATACCTGGAGACCCAATCGCGACGCCAAACGGCAAGATCGCTGGCAAGCTGCTGGCGTCCGGCGTCAGGGCGTATTTCGGTATCCCCTACGCGGCGGCGCCTGTTCGTGAGCTACGATGGCGCGAGGCCCAACCATCAAGGCTATGGGCGGGGGTTTATAATGCTGACCGGTTTGCACCGGAATGCATCCAAGTGCTTCGCCGGCACAATCTCAATCATTACTTCGGAGAGGAACCGACGAGCGAGGATTGCCTGTATTTGAACATTTGGGTCCCTGCTGAGGCCAAACCGGATGCCAAGCTGCCGGTGCTCGTTTACATTCACGGCGGCGGCTTCACCATCGGGTCCAGCGGCATGGCTCTTTATGCCGGCGAGAGCGTCGCAAAAAGGGACGCGGTGTTCGTCAACTTCAATTATCGCCTCGGCGCCCTGGGCTTTATGGCGCACCCTGAGCTCACGAAGGAATCGCCGCATAACGCCTCCGGCAATTATGGCCTGCTTGATCAGGTGGCTGCGCTTCGTTGGATCAAATCCAATATCGCGCGCTTCGGTGGTGATCCGGACAACGTCACGATCTCGGGCCAATCAGCCGGATCCTCCTCGGTGGCATTCTTGCAGGCAAGCCCGCTCGCCAAGGGACTCTTCCAGCGCGCCGTCGGGTTCAGCGGAAGTCCCTTTGCTAATGCCGATCCGCTGCCCACCCGCGCCGATGCCGAGACAGCTGGCCTTGCCATCCAGGAGATGCTCGCAACCAGTTCGCTCAGCCAATTGCGGGAGCTTCCGGCAGACAAGATCGTAGCGGTCCAGCGGGACTGTCAACTCGGCTGCGCCGGGTCGATCAGGGTCGGGCCATCCGTCGACGGATACTTTCTGCCGGACGCTCCGACGGAGATCTTCGCCGCCGGCCGACACAACGACGTTCCGTTACTTGTCGGCTTCACCGGTGACGAGAGTTCGAATGATCTGAGCAACGCCAAGACCCTTGCGGAATACAAGGCGGCCGTGGAGCGCCTCTATGCCGACCGGGTCATTGCGTTCCTCCGACTCTATCCCGCGACGACCGACGCAGAGGCGCGGGAGATGGGCCACATCGCCGCTCGGGAAGGACTGATGGAAGGGCGGATGCGCGCCTGGGCGAAGGCGCAGAGCGTCTGGAACAAGTCGCCGGTCTATATGTTCATGTTCTCTCGCGTGCACCCATTTTCCGAGGGTGCACAATTTTTCGACAATCCCGCGAGTATCGGCAGCTATCACGCCTCCGACGTCCCCTACTGGCTGGGGACTCAGGACGCGCTCAATCTCTTGCGTACCACCCGCGATTGGACTGCGTACGATCGCGAACTTTCCGACAGGATGCTGACAAGCCTAACGGCTTTCGCGAAATCCGGCGACCCATCAGTTACCGGCGGGCCGTGGCCGAAATGGAGCATCAATGCCGAACGTCTGGTGGAATTTGGTGATGCTGTTTCTATCCGCCCGATGAACAGCGAGCGGCTCGACTTCTTTTTTAGGGCGAACGGCCGGTGACCCACCGGAAGACCGCAAGCCCCACAGCAATGCCTTGATCCAGGCAAGTCCCGACGTGTCCGCCGCCGAGGTGTGCACCGCCACCACCGAACCGTGCAACCGTGTCCGCCCCTACCACGACCACCACCGCCGTGCACAGCCCAAGCACCGGTGGCAAGCGATAGGCTGTCGCGGGGGGTTGCTTGCCAACGCAACGGCTGATCTGTGTCCTGTTCTTCCTGTCTGCGTCCTCGTCGGGTGGGATGGGCACCGAGTGTATAGCGTAACGGGACGCGGCGCGAGCCCCATCCGGTCTATTCGCCGAACCGGCTCCGGCCCATAGGCCAGCGCGCGGCGCGAGGCGAAGGCCGACCTGTCTCGGCGCGGCAGTCGCATTGGGCGGGCGAGCACCTATAGGGCGATGCTGCGTGCTTGGCATTCCACTTAGGCCCCGGTCCCCGCATGTCGTGCAGCCAGGCCGATAGGTATCAAAGATATCGTGTTTGAGCGAGCTCCAAAAAGCTTGTACAATGCCCAAATGTAATCGCTTCTGCAGTGGGATCGCCATAGGACTGTGCCCGATTGCAATTTCGGCCACCCACAGAATCAAGGCAACGGAGCAGTCGATCGATACCGGTAGCCGTCAGGCACGTGCTTCTTTGATATGCTCGGCGGCTTCGCTGAATTCGAGACGAACCTACCAGCTTAAGGTTACCGCCTCATCGGTCTTTGCCGTCGTACGGATCCTCCTATTGGCCACCGCTTGTCCGGCCGCGCGGCTCCTCCTTTCACCTGGCGGCAGGTACACCACGCCCGCGACGCGTTTTGATCCAAACCGAACAAGCAACGCCTTACCAGTGTCGCTGGACAGGAGGCGCCACCACCGCTATCCGAGCTTGGCGGCACGTTCGGCGTCCCACCACCAGATTGCGGGAAAGGCCGCCCCACCGTAGATCGGCATTGGGTCTGGCCGTCCGAAACGATCCCAGCGCGCAGTGCGGACCCTGCCGTAGGTCCATTGTGGAACCACGTAGTGATTCCACAGTAACACGCGATCGAGCGCCTTTGTTGCGGCCACTAGGTCCGCTCGCGATGCCGCGGACACGATACGGTCGATCAACGCATCGACCGCCGGGTTCCTGATGCCGACAAGATTGTGCGAGCCAGGCCTATTGGCTGCGTTCGAACCCCAGTAATCGCGTTGCTCGTTACCTGGAGACAGCGATTCCGTCCACGACGCCACGATAATATCGAAATCCGATTGGCGCAGTCGGTTAACGTATTCAACGTCGCCGACGGCACGCACCGAGACGTCGATGCCCAGGCGCTCGAGCGAACCTTTGTAGACGAGGGCAAAGCCCTCATAACTCGGGTCAGCAAGCAGGAATTCAACGGCGAGCGGCTCGCTAGTCGCGGCGTCGACCAGCTTCAAATTGCGAACCGTGAAGCCCGCGCTCTCCAGCATTCGCATCGCCTCGAGGAGATTAGCCCGCGCTGCCGCATTGCTACCAGACACTGGGTTCCAATAGGGCGTCGTAAATACCTCAGGCGGTACCTGCTGTCGCAGGGTTTCAAGGAATTCGAGCTCGCGGCCATGTGGCAGCCCCCTCGCAGCAAGCTCCGTCCCTTCGAAATAGCTAGCGATCCGTATATATTCACCGTAGAAGAGCTCGTTGTTGATGTGCTCGAAATCGAACGCGAAGTTAAGCGCTCGACGCAGACGCGGATCGTTGAACTTGGCGCGCCGGGTGTTGAACGCGAAAGCCTGCATGATCCCCACGTTGCGGATGGGAAATTCCTCGAGCACGACACGCCGATCCCGGACTGCAGGAAAGTCATATCCGGTCGCCCAATTCCTCGCGGTGTTCTCGACGCGCCAATCAAATTGGGCCGCCTTGAACGCTTCAAATTCAACCGACAGGTCGCGGAAATAGTCGAAGCGCGATTCAGCGAAATTGTTCTGACCGACATTGACGTTGAGGTCCCTCCCCCAGTGATCCGCGACCCGCTCGTAGACGACGAATCGCCCAGGCTCGGACTCCTTGATCCGGTAAGGTCCCGATCCAAGCGGTTTCTCAAGCGTGGTATCGGTCACGTCACGGCGCCGGCCAGATGCGTCTGCTGCCGTCCACCAATGTTGGGGCAGGATGGTGAGCTGGCCTACGATTTGCGGCAGTTCGCGGCTGAACGGTGCCGCAAAGGTGAAGGTTACGTCGCGGTCGCCGGTGCGTTCGGCCCTCATCACGCGCCGGTAATAGGTCGATAGCTGCGGATTGTTTTGCTTGAATGCCTCAAATGAAAAAATCACGTCTTGCGGTGTGACGGGCTTGCCATCGTGCCACCTTGCCTCTCGGCGTAGCCGATAGGTCACTGAGGAAAAATCCGGCGGATAGCTCGCGGCTTCGGCGAGCAGTCCATATTCCGCCGATGGTTCGTCCAATGACGGGATCAGCAATGTCTCAAAGACGAGGTCGATACCCGCGGCGAGATCGCCCTTCAATCCCGCGACGACCACATTGAAATTATCGTAGGTTCCGGATGCGCTTTGGCGAACCGCGCCGCCCCTCGGCGCTTGAGGATTGACGTAGTCGAAATGAACGAATTCGGCGGGATATTTGAGATCATCGAACAGCGCGATTCCGTGTCGCCAGAGACGATCCTCCGCTCTGGGGGGCGCCGCAATGCCGGCTGGCCTTGCCACCGAGCAGCCGGTGATAGCTGCACCTGCCCCGCGGAGGAACTTTCGCCGCGTCATACAGGTCATGTGCAACTCCGAAACGATCAATCTGTCGGCAGCACGAAGGGGCCGGCGAGCTGAATGGCAAGATAACACCAACCTCGGCACACAACCTCACACGAGCATCGGTCGTGCCACGGACGCCTGACGCGCACGGCGAGCAAGTGCTGGCATGCGCAAGTGGGTTAATGCCAACTTACAGACCGTGCACTGGACGAACGCAGCGGTCGATGACCACAACAGTGTCCCGGTTCGCGGCAAAAAAGCGCGGCGCCCGTCTTCGCCGAATGCTCAGCAGCTCGTCGGACACCATGCGGCGCGATTGCATTCGGCAGCAATCCATAAAACCTTCACGGCTAGCCTGGAAATGGCACGCCGAGGATTGATGCCAGCAGATTCCTCGCTTTCGCGGGTGCGACATAATATTCGAGCCGACTCCTTACAGGTGAGGAAAAGGAGCGCCGTTATCCTTGTCTCATAGTTGTCGAATCGAGGAAAAGTCGAAGTTAACGTCAGACGGATTCTCTCCGATTCGGATGATCTTGTCGCTCACGAAGTGGTAGGGAGGAATCGGCAGATTATAAGGCGCCGGCACGCCGCTAAACACGCGGCCTGCGAGGTCGTATTTCGAACCGTGACAAGGGCAGAAGTAGCCACCCTGCCAGTTCGAGGCGGGTGCCGTGGTGTTGGGGAGCGGCTCAAATTTCGGGATGCAGCCGAGATGAGTGCATATACCAAGGATAACCCCGTATTCAGGTTTTATCGAACGGTGCCAGTTATCCGCGTACGGCGGCTGTTGCGGTTCCGCTGATTGCGGATCAGCAAGTTGCGACACCAGCTTCCGGTCCTGAAGGATTTGAAGCATCTGCGCAGTACGATTGACCACGAAAATTGGCCTGTCCCTCCAACGCACAACCACCTGTTGGCCCGCTCGGATATTGCCAAGGTCGAGGTCGACCGGTCCCCCTGCCGCAATTGTAGAGGCGTCGGGGTTCATCTGGTCGATCAACGGAATCAGAGTTGACGCCGCTCCAATTGCTCCTGCCGCGGTAGTTGCAACATAGAGAAAATCACGACGCGTCGGTTCGCTGGTCCCAACATTGGCCGTAGAAGTGCCGTTCATCGCAGGTCCTCGCTGATGTTCGACACGCTCGCAACTTTCGGCTCACTGCGCCGAACAAGTCAACCATCTCACATGTGGCTGTTGGAGCGCGATTATTCCATGCCTCGCTTTTGCATAGCCACCCCAAGGCGTATGCTGCCCGCGCCGGCCTCGATGATGCGTACGGCGCCCACTCCTTGCGCTCGCGTTTCCTGATCAGTGCTCGCGGGGCCTAGCGTGTTCGAGACCGACCTACACCGCGGATGACCGCAACCAACGGGCCCCGACCCTCTTGATCCGTTCAAAGCGCTTGCGGACGAACGAGGTTCAGGGTGGCGAGGGCGATGAGGCAATCCGCGCGGTTTCGCCGCCACGACGGCGACGCTGCAACCAATCGGCGAGGCGATCGAGATAGAGATAGATCACGGGCGTCGTATAGAGCGTGAGGAACTGCGAGACGAGCAAGCCTCCAACGATCGCGATTCCGAGCGGCCGACGCAGCTCCGACCCGGCGCCGTAACCGAGTGCTAGGGGAAGGCCGGCGACGATCGCGCACATTGTCGTCATCATGATGGGTCGAAATCGCAACAGACACGCTTGGTGGATCGCGTCGCCGGGACTCTTGTGCTCGTGTCGTTCGGCTTCGAGCGCAAAGTCGACCATCATGATGGCGTTCTTCTTCACGATGCCGATCAGAAGAATGATGCCAATGAAGGCAACGAGACTCAGGTCATAGTGAAATAACATCAGCATGAGCAGCGCGCCGACGCCGGCCGAGGGCAGAGAGGAAAGGATCGTAATCGGGTGGATGAAACTCTCATAAAGTATCCCCAGCACGACGTAGATGACTAGAATCGCTGCGAGCACCAACAGTGGTGTAGACGTGAGTGACTCCTGGAACGCTTGCGCAGTGCCCTGGAACGAGCCTTGGAGAGTGGCAGGCACGTTGAGTTGTCCGCCCAAGGCGGATATCGCGTCCACAGCTTGGCTTAGCGCAGAGCCCGGCGCGAGGTTGAACGACAGCGTCACGGAAGGAAAGACGCCCTGATGATTAATAGTCAGCGGCACGACCTGATTCGTATAATGAGCAATTGCCGACAGCGGTACCTGCATGCCGGTGCTTGAGCCGACGTAGATTGTCGACAAGTCTCCCAGTCCGACCTGAAACTGGGGTTGCACCTCCAGGATCACGCGCTCCTGCTGAGTCGACGTATAAATTGTTGCGATCTGCTGCTGTCCGAACGCTGCGTAGAGCGCTGCGTCGATGGCCGACATGGTGATGCCGCGGGCAGATGCGGCCTGTCTATCCACCTCAACGCTGACCTGCGTTGAGGCAATTTGCTGATCCGACGCAACATCAGTCAGAATTTTCATCTCCTCCATTTTGGCGAGGATGATCGGGGCCCAATGATTCAACTCGTCCGAATTCGTATCCGTGAGGGTGTATTGATACTGCGCCTGCTCCAGCCGGCCACCGACGGTCACGTCTTGTCCGGCTTGCATGTAGAACCTGACGCCGATGACATCGGCGACCTTTGGCTGTAGCCTCCGCATGATCTCCTGGATCGGCGGCCGCTTCGCGAATGGCTTGAGCTGGATGAACAGGCGAGCAATGTTCTCGCTACCATTACCGCCCGTCGCGCCGACGAAGCCGACCACACCGGAGACCGCGGGATCTTCGACAATAATGCGCGAAAGCTGATTTTCGATCTTGGCCATGGCCTCGAAGGAGATATCCTGCCGTGCCTCGGCCTGACCGAAGATGAATCCAGTATCCTGCTCGGGGAAAAATCCCTTTGGGATGACATAATAGAGATATCCGGTTAGAACAATCAGAGCGATCGTGCTCAACAGTGTGAGCAGCTGATGGCGGAAGACCCACCGCAGCCCGCGATCGTAGCTTTCCGTCACTCGGTCAAAAAAAGTCTCGAACGCCTGGCTGATGCGTCCGGGGCGACATTCATGCTCTCTGGTCAGCAACAACGAGCACATCATCGGCGTCAGCGTCAGCGCGATCACCGCCGATGCAATCACGGCGAAGCTCACGGTCATCGCGAATTCATGGAAAAGGCGGCCAATAATGCCGGACATGAACAGGAGTGGGATGAACACCGCTACCAGCGAAAACGTAATGGAAATGATGGTAAATCCGATTTGCCCGGCGCCCCTGACGGCTGCCACCACAGCGGACTCGCCTGCCTCCATGTAACGCACGATATTCTCGATCATCACGATGGCATCGTCGACCACGAAACCGACCGCAATGGTCAACGCCATCAGTGAGAGGTTGTCGACGCTGTAACCGAGCAAGTACATGGCACCGAACGTGGCGATGATCGACAGCGGAACCGTGACGCTTGGAATGGCGGTTGCCCAAGGCCGGCGCAGGAACGCGAAAATGATGAGCACCACGAGAATGACAGTCATGATCAGCGTCATTTCCACGTCGGCGACTGAGGCGCGGATCGAAACCGATCGATCGCTGACGAGGGTGACGTGCACCGAGGGCGGGATCGACTTCAAAAGCCGCGGCATAATCGCCTTGACCTGATCGACGACCTGCAGCGTGTTGGCGCCGGGAGCGCGCTCAATCAGCAGCAATTCGGAACGGTTCGTGTCGCGGTTAAGCCAAGCGCCCGACCGAGGATTGGTGGAGGAGTTAACGACGTCGCCGATGTCTCCAATCGTGAGCGGCGCTCCGTTCTGATAAGCAATAATGACCTTTCGGAACTGACTTGGATCGAACAGCTGGTCGTTTGTCTGTAGCGTGAATTGCTCGTGCGGCCCTTCCAGATTCCCTTTGGGGAGGTCGAGCGTTTGGGCCGTAAGCGCCGCCTGGACCTGCGCAAAGCTGATTCCGTGCGCCGCGAGCGCTTCGGGATTGACCCGCGCGATGATAGCCGGCAGCTGTTGCCCGGCGATCAGCACTTGCCCAACGCCCGTGATGGTCGACAGCGATTGCGCGAGGATTACGTTGGCGTAGCTGTCAAGCTGATACGAGGGGATGGCGTCGGACGAGACTGCGTAGATGAGGATCGGCCGGTCTGCAGGGTTGGTCTTGCGATAGGTGGGCGGGTTGGGTAGGTTCTTCGGCAACAAGCCGCCCGCGGCATTGATCGCGGTTTGAACATCGCTTGCCGCCCCGTCAATATTGCGGCTCAGGTCGAACTGCAGCGTTATGGAGCTTTGGCCGAGCCCGCTCGTGGATGTCATCTGCGCCAGGCCGGGGATCTGCGTGAACTGATCCTCCAGCGGGGTCGCAACGGTGCCGGCCATGGTCTCTGGATTGGCGCCGGGCAACTGGGCTATCACGACGATAGTCGGAAAATCCACGCTAGGCAGGGCCGCCACCGGCAGCAACTCGTAGCACACAAGCCCGAAAACCAGGATCGCTGTCATGAGCAAGACCGTGGCGATGGGACGACGAATGAAAACTTCCGAGATGTTCATGGCAGCGCCGTACCCTACTCAAAAAATCCGATAAAACACCGCCGCCCAGGATCGAGCGGACGACTTGCCATTTGAGGCGGCTGCCATTCCCGCGCGACGCGCAGCATCGCCACGTTTGTGGCGGTTGGGTCGCGGGGCGCACGCACGGCCTATCCGGTCTAGCTCGGCCCTGCGGATGGTTCCACCCGCACCTTGACGTTGTTGGCGAGGCGGTACTGGCCGTCGATGACAACTACCTGACCTGGCGATATGCCCTTATCGACTACCGCGATGCCTTCCTGTCGCGCGGCAACATGCACATCGACGCGCTCAGCCACGTTGCCCGGCTTGATCACGTAGACATAAGGACCCGTCGGTCCTTGCATGACGACCTGCGCCGGTACTGTAATGGCATTCTCACGGACGAACAGTTCAAGCCGGACGCCGACAAATGCACCAGGCCACAGGGCTTCATTGTCGTTCGGGAAAGTAGCCTGCATCGTTACGGTGCCGGTCGTGGTGTTGACCTGATTGTCGACGACCGTGAGCTTGCCGGTCCCGAGCGTTTTTCCGGACTGCGAGCGGGCAATCACATTGAGCGGGCTTTTAGCCTGGTTCTGTTGCACCTCGGAAAGCATTGTCTGAGGAACCGGGAAGTTTACATAGATGGGCTTGATCTGCGCGATGTTGGCCAAGCTGGTCGTTCCGCTGCTCTGTACGTAATTTCCCAAATCGACCAATAGCGTGCCAACGCGCCCTTCGATGGGCGATGCGATATGGCAATATTCGAGGTTGAGCTTGGCGGCATCGACATTGGCCTCGTCGACCTTCACGGTCCCCTGGTCCTGCTCGACAACGTACTGCTGGTCCTGCGCCTGCTGCTCGGGAACAGCCTTCGTCTTGGCGAGGTTCTGATAGCGCACGAGATCTGACGTGGCTTCTGCCAGCACCGCTCGATCATGCGCCAATTGGGCCTGCGCCTGATCGAGCGCGGCCTGGTAGGGACGTGGATCAATCACGAACAGCGGCTGACTTTTCTTGACCTGCTGGCCCGGCTTGAACAGGATCTGCACGATCTGGCCGTTCACCCGCGGATAGATGGAAACCGCATCAATCGATGTAACCGTGCCGACCGTTTCTACGTAGTCGGGCACGCTCTGCTGTTTCGCATGGGCAACCGTAACCGGTACAGCTCTCATTGTGGTCGGCTGTGTGGCGGCGTCAGTCCGCGAGCGCAACGCATTCCAGGCAAGCGCGGCAGCACTCGCTACAATCAGCACGATCGCGACTGGGCTCTTCATCTGGGCTCCTCTCGGGCTCCGTGGGCGCAATTAGCGTCGGGGTTCCGCAAACGTCTCCGCGTCGTTGGAACGGCCAAGAGCGTTCGCTTGCGCGGCGGCAGGAAAACCAGTCATCTTTGGATCGAGGGACCGTTTTCGCCGAATCGTTTAAGCCGAGCAGACACCATGGAGAGCGCACCTCTAGCGATTCGCCGGCGGTGCATAGGAGCCTTACGACGAAGCCCACGTGCAGTCGTCACGAGCGCCTGAAGAGCTGTAGACCATGCGCAGCCAGTTCTGGCCTGCAGAACGCTTGCGCGCACGTCTTGTCGAGATCATCAGGGACTTTCGGCAATCACCTGACTGCTCTGGCCTTCCTGCGGGGTACTAAAGCAATGAGGCGGCGCGGCGACACCAGAAGTCAAAACCCCGTGAAAAGCGCTGACGATTCGCCGCGGCGCTCATTGCCCATCCGTGACTCGTGAGACTCTACCGAAGTTTGTCCGACGATTGCGAAATCCTTCCCTCCAGGGTCGGAGCAGCTTGACAGGTAATTAAACGGCATCACACTTATGCCGAGAACAATTGGGGTATCAGCAATCATCTGCGCGGAAGACTGTACGCTATCGTACAAAGTTGTCGCCAGCTATCCGATAGTTAATGCTATCGACGGGTCTCTGTAATGTATTTCTACCATTTTCATGGGTGGCGTCGCGAATGTGGTTGGAATTTCCGGCGCAGTCTCCGGTACGATGAAGTTATCTGATCAGGCGGCGACGTCAACGAGCTGAGCAGAGGATGCAGAGGATTTTTCTGAGAGCGTCTTCCAGCCGTCAACTTTCCGCATGATGATTTGCCCGGACGCC
>JASHYD010000142.1 GCA_030043175.1 Xanthobacteraceae bacterium
CGCCCATGTCCTGAACGACGACGTGCGAGGGGCCAAAGCCGAGATCCAAGGCGCCGACGTTGCTTCGCCAGCCCTGCAAAAGTTGCAAGGAAAGTTGCAAGGTCGGCCGAATCTGAAAGTGGCTGGATAGCTAAGTCATTGATTTTTCTGGCGACCCCGGCAGGAATCGAACCTGCGACCTTCAGCTTAGAAGGCACGGACGCCATTTCGGGGTTTCTGAAGCCATGAAAGAACTTACAGCCCGTTGTCGGAGGCAGTGCGTGACAAAGTGCGTGATTTTCGTCATGTGCGTGACCTCCTGAGCCGCGAGTTACGAGACCAACAGCCCTGTGCGCTGTTGGTCGAACAGCGCCACATCAGGTTCTGGCTTTGCCCTTCGCCTTGGCCTCGCCAGCTGCCTTCGACCCGGACGCCTCAGTAGCGCCGCGCGCCTTCTCCCGCAATGCGCCGACATAGGCGTCGCGGACCTCCATCTGCGCCCGCAGCTTCTCGACGTCGGTATCCTTGCGCAGATAGATCCGGGTTGTTTTGATCGAACCGTGGCCGAGCATCTTTTGCGCGGCCTCTTCGCCGACCGATTTGTCCATCCGCTTTGCCGCCGTGCGTCGCAGGTCGTGGTAGCCCACGGGCCCCAGGCCGGCCTTCGGATAGTCGCGCTGCCGGGCTGTCTTGATGCCCCAATACGTGACCGGATAGCGCTCGCCGCGAATGAACGTGTTGCCCCAGCGGTCCTTGCGGGTCCGGCGCGCAATAAAGGTGAATACGTGAAGCTTGTGATGGCCGACGAGTGGCCGCAGGATCGCCTCGATCTCGGCCGTCATCGGCACGATCCGCGGCCGGCCGCCCTTCTGGATGACCCTGATCTCGCTGTTTTCAAAATCGACCTGCGGCCAGGTCAGTGAGACGATCTCTTCGATGCGCAGCGACGTGGCGAGCGCAAAGCGCTGGACAGCGACAAGCTCCGGCCGGGCGACGTCCTCAAGCTGCTCCTCCTCTTCGACTGACAGCGGCTTGCGCTCCAGGCCGAGCTTCTCCTCGAAGATCACCTTCGACCACTTGAGCTTCTTCGGCCCCGGGATTTCGGCGTCGAGCGCCTCGGCCGCCCAGTTCACGATGCGGCGAAGCAACTTGCCGACGGTGCGATTGACGGTCCGGTCGGAAACGGCGCGATACATCGGCGTGCCGTCGTCGTCATGGCCGTCGAAGGCGAGCCTGTCGCGGCGCCTGCCGATGACGATGAGCACATCAGCCGTGGTGATGTCGATCAGCTTCTTGTCGCGGCCGAGCTGCGCGGCCAGCCAGTTGAGTGGCCGTTCCGTGAGCGCCACATCGTCCGCGATCTCCTGTTCTGTCGCATAGGGGCCGAGGTCTGCCTCGGCAAGGCTGACGCCGCGGTCCCGCCACCATTTGCCGAAGGCTTGATGGACCGTCAGTTTGGCCGGCTCGGCGCCATCCCGTTCGCGCTTCTTCTGCTTCTCGCGTGCGGCCTGGGTGGCGTCGCGGTAGCGGGCGTCGGCTACGACTTGAGCAACTCTTTTCTCCGAGCAATTCGTCGACGCGTAATATCGACACCGGTCGACGACGAAGTCGTGCCACCAATACGGCGAACGCGGTTTGCGGAAGATTCGGACTGTCCCGCGCTTTCCCATGACGATTTGCCTCTCGACATTTTCGATAGAAATCCGACGACATCGCCAAGCGTAAAGACACGACGGGGGCGCTTGGCGCCACGCCCCTTCTGCCGCCAGACGATGTCACCGGCATCGGCGTGTTCGCGCAGCGTCACCACATTCATTTCTAACAGCCGTGCCACCTCCGGCGTCGACAGATACGTGCGCCCCGCGAACGCGTCGCGAACCCTTTGTGGCACCTGGAAATCATCGCCATGCTCGATCATGGTCAATCCCCGAAAATTAGATTACCACGGCAACTCAGGGCAGGCGCCGGCCTTTAGCCTTGTCCCAGCGCGAACCGCAAACACGCTGCGGCTCGCGCTGACTTATCATCCCCTGCCGTGTCCCCTTGTTCGCCAGTTAAAGTTGCCATGCGACTTCCGCGACGCGGCACCTGCGCTCCAGCCCCACCTGCCGGCTCATCCTTCGGCGGCAGCATCAGCACGATCCGGCCACATCGGAGGGCCTGAACATGTGCAAGCCGCCAACTTGTGCATGGCTCCAGGCCGAGCCAATCCGCCTCCAGACCGGCTTCTTTCAAGCACGATCCTCAGGCCGGTCGCAGGCGTCAGCCACGCCAGGGGGCACCGCCAGCGCGGGAGTGACGTGAGTTTGGCTTGAGGTTGAGATCGATGACGCCCTCGCTGCATCTGACGGGGTCAAGTAGAAAACGCATCAAGCGGATCAAATCAACCAACAAAACGAGGGCGTAGGGCTATAGAGGGCTGTAGCGTACACAAAGGATGGTTTCGAACCTACGAAGCGCTCCCCAACCCGTCATCGCGAGCGCGGTGCGAAGGCTTTTTATCGACATCGTCCGGGATCTCGTTCAGAAGACTCTGCCCGTTCTGGAGCCGCCGTTCCAGGGCTTCGACGAACCCTCGTGCCGGTGCTGCCCTTTGGCCTGCACCGCCGCCTTGGGTGTCGGACGGCGGCGGAGGTGTGATTGGTCAACAAGAAGCGCGCGAACACCGCCCAACGTCTCCAACGTAATGCCAGTATTACGTTCGAGCCGCTGGACCTGCCGTGTCAGCCGGTCTCGAACTCTTCAGCCATCATGGCTGCGCCGTTGTCAGTCAACTACGATCGTGGCAAGGCACGCCGCATCATGATGGCCTGGCAGAAGCCATGAACCAGAGTTCTGGCCGTCTCGTCGAGGAACCACTGTACATGGCAGATCAGCCGAGAGCGTCGTCGAGAATGCATAACGCTGACGGCTTTTCCCAGATGCCCTTGGCGGTCAGCACGCTGTGGAAGTCGAGGTGCCAACAGGAGTTCACGTGCTCGACTTCGAAGCTTCTGACTTCGCGAGGAGCAAACTGTCGTCTGGCTTCTACACGACGCTGCTTGTGAAGTCCTTGGGACTCCATGAAGCGGCGCACCGTGCTATAGGAGGGCACTTGCTGTTCGCCGATAGCGCCCGCAGATTGTCGTAGTCCAGTCGGATGCTTCTGATTAAGCATCTAATGCGAAGCTTCGCGTTAGATGCTCCAACCGGGAGCAGTTCGCCTTAGCCGACTTGCGTCGATGTTGTGTGGGCCCCCGGTGTCATCTCCGAGGATTGGATGACGGCGTGGCATGGTGAAGCCCATCGATGCGCTGAGTGGGAAGAGATGGGTTGGCCGCAGGAATGATCGTGCCAGTCGATGCGACGGGAGTGTGGCTGCGCAGCTATGATTATGAGGCGTCATTTCGAGTAGCCGCAGCAGAGGCCGCGCAGGTCAAGAAATTCCGGGATATCGTCGAAACAAGGTCCGGTGCCGGATTGCGTTCAGCGAATCCCTGGGTCTCCATCGGCTGCAGGAATTTGCCGACGCGCTCGCCGCGTCGCTCCGATTTGGTCTGCGCATCGTAGTTCCCCCTATTTCGCGCTGCTTGCCGAGCCAGCGATTCAATTTGCGCCGCGGCGGCTCGACTACGTCTTCGGCCGAAGGGGCTCGGGTAGGAGGATGGCGCGGTACGAGCCGTTTCCATCCTCCCCCCTAAAATTCCGGACGGTGGGTTTTCCTCAGTCCGGCTTCAAAGCTGGCCTATCAGATAGGACCTTCCTTGATGTAGCACTGCTTAAGCCAAGCACCCGACATTCCCAGTGTTGCAGCAAGTTTGACCTATCCTTCGTGCGTTCCGCAGCAGACGTAGCGTCTGGGTTCAGAGCCCCAACCTATTCTGCCTTGCATGCGCACCGCCATGCACACGGCCGCTTCTGCCGTGTTACTCCAGGGGTCCTCGCTCTGGTGCGGTGTTGTCGTTTCCGCTCCGTCATCACTTAATCGACCCCATGGGCCCCACTCGACGACACAAGACAATTTCGACGCACAGCGCTTATATGCCTTGTCTTGCTATTGCGGGTCCTTGCT
>JASHYD010001367.1 GCA_030043175.1 Xanthobacteraceae bacterium
TCGCGCCGTCCGAAATCCGCCGGACATTCGCTGGCTAGTCTGACAACATCGCCGCCCGCCGCGGGTCTGCTACAGTAGTCTGCCCATTTGCTCATTAGGCGGCGGCGCTTCTCGATCATTTCGGTGCGGCGGAGGCTTCTTCAGCCTTACTGTCGAGGGCATGCGCCAGGGCCACCTCGACAAGGTCACGCGGAAAAGCCTCGACGATCTCTCCCCGCTTTGCCGCCTCGACGATCTCCGAAGGCGATGGCGTCCAGTCCGTCGCCCAATCCTTGAAGGACGATCTGAATCCGTGCGGTACGACGTCCCTGCTCTCCGCGTCCGTCCACTTTGGCAGTCCGACAACCTCGCGCTCGCAGTTCATGCGACCGATCACTTCAGCATCGCCATATTGGAGAGCGGCCGGCCGGGCTTGTTACCGGGAAATACGTACCGCTGCGGGGATGGGCGCCCCTCGCTCAGGACCGCATCGCCGATCGCCTCGCCGAGGATCAACAGCGTGCGCTCGGACAGGGGAACGCGGTGCTGGCGTCCGCCCTTCATGCGATCGCCGGGGATCGTCCATAGCTTTGCGGCGAGGTCGACTTCACCCCACGTTATGCCTAACACCTCGCCGGCGCGCGCTGCGGTCAGTACCGTGAACCTGAGCGCCCCGGCACCGGTGCTCGCGCTTGAATAGGTCGGCCATGAACTCGCCTACGCGAGCATACGGTAGGGCGGGATGGTGTTCGATCTTCGCCACCTTGGACTTCGCTGGGAGCAGATGATCGAGATGACCCTTCCACATTGCCGGGTTCGGTCCGTTCCGGTAGCCACGCACTCTGGCCCAGTCGAGGATGGCCTCGATCCGGCCGCGCACCCTGCTCGCGGTCTCGTTCTTTTTCGGTCCAGATCGGCTCCAGCACCTCGACCACGAGCCCGGTGTCGACCGCGTCGACCGGCAGACGGCCGAATACCGGCGTGGCGTAGGTCGCGAGGGTCGAGCTCCACTGCTGACGGTGCGCGGCGTTGCGCCAACCGGTTGCGTGGGAGGCGATGCAGGCGTCACAGCATTCGTCGAACGTCATCGCCTTGGCTTCGGCTACCGCCCGGGACGCGCGCTCAGCGTTGCGCTGCTTGATCGGGTCGAGCCCCACCAACAGCTGCTCGCGGTACTGTTTGGCCGCGGTGCGGGCCGCTAGAAGCGTCACGGTGTCGAGCGGTCCGATGCCAAGCTGGCAGTCCTTGCGTGTCCCGCGCTGCCTGTAACGAAATACCCAATAGCGCTTGAGAACAGGGCTTTCGTCGTCGCCGGGCTTGCCGTACGTCACGCGCAAGTAAAGCCCACCGCCGTCGGGGTGCATGCCGGCTTTGGCGGTCTTCACCCGCCTGTCCGACAACTGGTTGATGGTCGCCCGTGCCATGTCCGGTCCTCCGCGTCTACGCCCATCCGTCCCGCCGGGGTGGCGTCTACGCCAGCGTCTACGCCTGATACCCGAATTGTAGCGAAGGGCGGTGAAGGAGTACAGATGACGAGATTGCCAGGAAATCGCTGTCCGACAGGCATTTTCTGAAGGTCAGCGAAGGGTCAGCGAAGGGTCAGCGAAGGAGGGCGAATTAGCGTCCTGGCGGAGGGGGTGGGATTCGAACCCACGTTACGGTTTCCCGTAAACACGCTTTCCAAGCGTGCGCCTTCAGCCACTCGGCCACCCCTCCGTACCGACTTGCCCGACAGGCACCAGCGGCAAAATTAACATGCTGAAGGCGGGCTACTTTCCCGGCTATGGCGCAATTAGGCCGGTACGGTGGCGCGCCACTATAGTCGTCACGATCGGTCTGGCAAGGCTTTGTTAAAACATAATCGCCAGAGGGCTCAATGCGTTGGCTGCCCACCTGGGGCCTGCGGCGGCCTTCCGACCGGCCAATTGGCCTCTTGCCAAGCGGTCCTGCAGACCACATTCTCAGAACCGCATGGATGAATTCCTCAACGATTACCTGGTGCGCCCCGACCCGCGCGACCCTCGGCTGACGGAAAGAGTGCGCGGCACCGATCAGACCGGCGCCCCGATCGAGACCGCAGTCGTGGTGGAAAGGGCGCTGACGATCTTCCTCAATGGGCAGGAGATCGTGACGGCCATGACCATCAACGACTATCCGGAATATCTCGCGCTTGGCTATCTGCTCAATCAAAACATGCTCCAGCCCGCCGATGTCGTCGCGGGCATCGACTACGACGAGGAGCTCGCGGTCGTGGTCGTCCGGACCGAGCGCGCCACCAATTATGAGCAGAAGCTGAAGAAAAAAGTGCAGACCTCGGGCTGCGCCCAGGGCACGGTGTTCGGCGATCTGATGGAGGTAATCGAGACAGCGCAGCTTCCGGCGGCGGAGCTGCGCACATCGTGGCTGTATGGGCTCACCAGCCGAATCAACACCACGCCCTCGCTCTATCTGGAAGCTGGTGCGATCCATGGCTGCGTGTTGGCGCAACGCGACCGGCCGCTTGTCTACATGGAGGACGTCGGGCGCCACAATGCGGTCGACAAGATCGCCGGATGGATGTTCCGGGAGCGTGTCGCGGCAGACGACAAGATTTTCTACACCACCGGACGGCTGACTTCCGAGATGGTGATCAAAACTGTCCGCATGGGCATTCCGGTCTTGGTGTCGCGATCGGGTTTCACAGCATGGGGCGTGGAGCTTGCCCGCAAGGCCCATCTCACCCTCATCGGCCGCGCGCGCGGCAAGCGTTTCGTGGCGCTCGCAGGCGAGGACCGAATCGTGTTCGATCAGGACCTCGCCTATGTGGAGGAGGAAAGCGCGAAATATCGGCGCAAGGCGGCGGTTCATGACAATTAAGAAAAAGGCCGAAGGCGCCTTTTGACAATCATGCCGGACGTGACCTCCTTGCCATATCCCTTAACGCTTGGCCTCGTACTTGCGGGCGGCCTCGCGCGTCGCATGGGGGGTGGCGACAAGGCGCTGATCGTGATCGGCGGTGCCGCCATTCTAGATCGAGTCTTGGGATTACTGCGCCCGGCCTGTGCGGAAATCGTACTCAATGCCAACGGCGATCCCGCCCGGTTCGCGCGTTACGGCCTGCCGGTGATCCCCGATGGCGTGCCGGATTTCGCCGGCCCGCTCGCCGGCATTCTGGCGGGCCTCGATTGGGCGGCGGCAAACAGGCCCGACCTCGCCTGGGTCGCCAGTGTTCCGGGCGACTGTCCGTTTCTGCCCGATGATCTCATCATCCGGCTGCATGAGGCCCGTCGTGACGCCGGCCTGCCGCTTGCCTGCGCGCGCTCCGGGGATTGGCGACATCCGGTCGTGGGGTTGTGGCCCGTCGCCCTGCGCGAGGATTTGCGGCACGCGCTGGTCGAGGAGAGTCTTCGCAAGATCGAAGCATGGACGGCCCGCCACGGCGTCGCGATCGCCCACTGGCCGGCGAAACCGGTAGATCCGTTCTTCAATGTCAACACGCCGGATGACACGGCGGAAGCCGAGCGACTGGCGCGGCTTGCCGTTAGGATTTGGCCGCAGGGCCGCATGCTTAAGTAAAGGCGTTGTAATTGGCCCCGGCAGGGGCCAAGTCGCGATGGAGAACGTCCCAGAGCATGGTAGACGCTAGGCTGGGTTGAGGCCGAACCAGCGCGCCGGGACATGGCACCGGCACGTGCTGCGGATGAACCGCGAACCTTAGCGAGGCGCACATGCGCGCATGTTTAGGAAAGCAGCGCACGGTAACCTCGGCGGCGCCCCATGGCACGGATAACCCGGACGTCGCTTTCAATCATCTGGGCTACAGCCGTGACGGGCTCACCCGGAGAGCGCAGCGTAGGACAAGAAGCCCACGATCGCACCGGGAGCAATGTGGGTCGCCTCCTCGCCCAATTCCACCAAGCCGTCCGTTTCGGTCAGCGAGGTAATCACGCCCGCACCGTCGCGGGGAAACTTCACAGCCTCGACGGTGCCGTCAGCCGCATGGCGCAACGAGGCGCGCACATACTCGCGGCGGCCCTTGCGCTTGCGGTACGCGAACGTCGCCCGCACCGGCAGGGCGACCAGCCGGCGCGGCGCGGCGCCGGCGAGCCGCAGCAGCAGCGGCCAGACCACGCGCACAAAGGTGACATAGACGGCTGCTGGGTTGCCGGGAAGACCCGCAAAGGCGGCTGCATGCCCGGGCGGCCCAGCCGGGACCGCGCCCATGGCGACGGGCCGGCCCGGCTTGATGGCAACCCGCCAGAACACCAGGCGGCCCACGCGCTCGACTGCGGTGCGCACGTGATCTGCCTCGCCAGTCGATACCCCTCCAGAGGTAATGATGAGATCATGATCAGCGGCAGCGGCTGTGATCGCGGTTGTGAGTGCCATCGGATCGTCGCGCAAGATGCCGAGATCAGTTACCACAGCGCCGAATTTTTGCAGCAACCCGCCTAAGAGAAGCCGATTGGCGTCGTAGATCGCGGCGGTAGGGCGGAGGGCTCCGGGTTCCACGACTTCATCGCCGGTCGAGAAGACCGCGACGCGCAACCGTCGCCGTACTGGCAGCCATGTCGCGCCCTGCGCGGCGGCCAGGGCCAGATCGGCGGCGGTAAGTTTCCTGCCGGCCGGTAACATGATGGCGCCCTTGCGGAGATCCTCGCCCGCGAACCGGCTGTTGGCCCCGCGTTCGAGCCCTGGCGGCACGATCACGGCGTTGGCTTCGACTCGGCAATCCTCCTGCATGAACACGGTGTCGGCACCGGGCGGCATCGGGGCGCCAGTGAAGATGCGAATGGCCTGCCCGGGCGCGAGTGGATGCGCCGCCGCATGTCCGGCCGTCACGCGTTCTGCGATGATGAGCCTGGTGTCGGCGCCGGCTGCGAGGTCAGCGTGGCGCACGGCGAATCCGTCCACCGCGGAATTGTCGAAAGAGGGCAGATCCTCTGGCGCCGCGATGTCTGTCGCAACGACGCGACCGAGGGCCTCGCTTAAGGGCACTTGCTCGATTTCGACCACCGGCGTGACGCGTTCGATGATCAGCCGCTCCATGTCGGCGATAGGTAGCAGCGGGCCCGAAAACGCAAAACAGTCGTCGCTGAGCTGGGCCATCACGGCTCCCCAAACGCGAGCACGCCCACGCGCGTCAAGATGGTTTCGAGCGGTTCGGCCGTTGCCAGGACGAGTTGGACGACGCCTTCGATGTCGTCGATATCGACCACGGGCCGCCCGGCATCGGGAAACGGCGTGTCCGAGACGATCCCGGCCACGTGAGGGTTCTCCGGATGGAACGGCGGCTTGCCAACATCCTTGCGATAAACCTCGATGCGGGTGTGACAGGCCGACTTGAAGCCCTCGATCAAGACAAGATCGACCGGCGACATCTTCTCCAGCAAGCCGTAGATCGACGGCTCGGGCTCATCGCGCAGCTCGTGCATGAGCGCCCAGCGCCTGCTGGAGGCAACCAGCACTTCGGTAGCGCCCGCCGTCCGGTGGGTGTGAGAATCCTTGCCCGGCGTGTCTACGTCAAAACCGTGATGGGCGTGCTTGACGGTCGACACTGTGTAACCCCGGGCCACCAGGCGGGGGATAATTTTTGTCAGCAGGGTGGTCTTCCCCGATCCGCTCCAGCCAGCCAGTCCGATAACGCGCATGGACCATATATAGCAATCCGGCCAGGAAAGTCGTGTGGCGGGAGCTCGATAACTCTGCCGGCAGAGACTCTGCCGGGCCGACAATGTCCCCCTCGGCTTGCTACAAATATACGACTCGCTCGCTTTAGCCGATCCGAACGGATCGGAGAATCGTGCTGTCGGGGCGACCTGGGGCGATCCTGGTGGTATGCCCCGTTGGCGGACGCGAAATGGGCCGACCACAAGGGTCTGCCCCCGGATTGCCAAACGAGGTCGCCTGAAAAGTGGAGGCACCATGATGTCGATGCTCAGGGCCGCACGTGACAGCGTCTTCGCGGCTGCAGTCGCGGTCGGGCTCGGGTGGACGAGCGGCGCGGCGGCGCAGAATTATCCGGCAAAGCCCATCCGGCTGGTGGTGCCGTTCGCGCCCGGCGGCCCGGCCGATGTGATCGGCCGCATTATCGGCCAGCAGCTCGATATCATTCTGGGCCAGAGCATCGTGGTCGAGAACCGTGGCGGCGCCGGCGGCACCATTGGGGCGCGGCTGGCCGCTATGGCGGACCCCGACGGCTATACCGTGTTGTTCGCCAACACCTCGACGATGAGCATCAACCCGGCCGTCTATCGCCACCTTGACTACGACCCAGCCAGGGCATTCGCCCCGGTGGCGCTGATCGGCATCACCTCCAATATCCTGGTGGTCAATCCGGCATTGCCGGTCAAGACAGTCGCCGGGCTGGTCGCTTACGGCAAAGCCAACCCAGGCCGGCTCAGCTATTCGACGCCCGGCGTCGGAACGCCGCCCCACATGCTCGGCGAAATGTTCAAGCAGCGCACCGGCCTCGATATCACGCACATTCCCTACAAGGGGGGCGGCAGCTCGACCCAGGATGTGGTCTCCGGCCAGGTCTCGCTGACCTTCGAGAACCCCGCCGTGTTACTGCCACTGGTGCGGGCCGGCCAACTGCGAGCGCTCGCGGTCACGAGCAATGCACGCAATCCCCACATTCCGGACGTGCCCACTCTAAGCGAAACCATCCCGGACTTCGTGTCGGCGTCGTTCACCGGCATCGTGGCGCCCGCCGGTGTATCGGGCGCCATCATGGCGCGGCTAAACGCTGCGATCAACGAAAGCCTCAAGGCCCCCGCCGTGCAGGCGACGCTCGATAAGCTGTCCGTCGACGTGAAGCCTGGGACGCCTGCGCAATTCGGTGCATTTTTGGCTATGGAAAAGGAAAAGTGGCTGGCGGTCGCCGCGCGGGCTAAGATTCAGGTGGACTGAGTTCCTGCGAGCAAGAGAGACGGAGAAAGGATTTTCCACGGTTACCTGACGCAAACGTTCTTCCGCAACCCCGCTTCCCTCCCCGCCCCGGCATTGCTACATGCGGGACATGGCCACCGTACCCATCGACAACATCCGCAATTTTGCAATCGTCGCCCATATCGACCACGGCAAGTCGACGCTCGCTGACCGGCTCATCCAGACCACCGGCGGCCTCACCGAGCGCGAAATGTCCGGCCGCGAACAGGTGCTCGATTCCATGGACATCGAACGCGAACGCGGCATCACCATTAAGGCCCAAACCGTGCGGCTGAATTACCGCGCGCGGGATGGCAGGGACTACGTGCTCAACTTGATCGACACGCCTGGGCACGTGGACTTCGCCTATGAGGTCAACCGCAGCCTGGCGGCGTGCGAGGGCTCCCTCCTTGTCGTCGATGCCAGCCAGGGCGTCGAGGCCCAAACGCTTGCGAATGTCTACCAGGCAATCGACAACAACCATGAGATCGTGCCGGTCCTCAACAAAGTCGATCTGCCAGCAGCCGAGCCCGACAAGGTCAAGCGGCAGATCGAAGACGTGATCGGCCTCGATGCCTCGGATGCCATCCAGATCTCGGCCAAGACCGGCCGCAACATCGACGCCGTGCTGGAGGCGATCGTTACCCGCCTGCCGCCGCCAAAAGGGGACCACGATGCGCCTCTCAAGGCGCTGCTGGTGGACAGCTGGTACGACCTCTATCTTGGCGTGGTGGTGCTGGTGCGCATCGTCGACGGCACGCTAAAGAAAAGCCAGCGCATTCGCCTGATGGGCACGCAAGCGAACTACGAGGTCGACCGCGTCGGCGTGTTCACGCCCAAATTGGTGGACACTGCGGAACTCGGGCCGGGCGAGATCGGCTTTCTCACCGCATCAATCAAGGAGGTGGCCGACACCCGCGTCGGCGACACCATCACCGACGACCGCAAGCCGGCCGCCGCTGCGCTGCCGGGCTTTCGTCCGGCGATTCCAGTCGTGTTTTGCGGCCTGTTTCCGGTCGATGCGGCGCAATTTGAGGACCTGCGTGCCGCCATGGGGAAGCTGCGCCTCAACG
>JASHYD010001368.1 GCA_030043175.1 Xanthobacteraceae bacterium
CGCGCCGAGGGTTGCGCCCAGCACCTGAAACGCGCCGTTCTTCTCGTCGAACAGGCGCGTGAGAAACGTCGGAAAATCTGGCGCCACGTCATTGCCCGGCAATCCTCCCGGAGCGAGATCGGTCGGTCCCGACGCCGGATTGCCGGATGGCCCCACGATCGGCAGCGGCTCCTTGCGCAGCAGATGGCTCAGCCACAGGAGCGCCGGCAGGTCGGAGACGTGGTCGGGGTGCAGATGGCTGATGCCAATCAACGCGAGGTTGCTCAACTTGGCCCCCGACTGACCGAAGCGAAAATAGGCCCCGCCGCCCATATCGACCAGCATTCTCGCCTGGCCGTCTACCCACAGCAAATAACTCGCTGACGCCCGCTCCCGGTTGATAAAAGGGCCGCCAGACCCGAGTATCTGCACGGTCGCTGGCCCCGCCCGGCAGCTTTGCGCCGAGGCGGCGGACGGGAGGGCGAGGACGGCCATGCTACAGATGATCAGGATTCGGAAAAGCTTGAGCATAGTTCACCTCCCCAGTGGCGCGGCCCGGCTTTGAGTCTTTAGCTCGGATGCATCGGCGATCTTATACTATGATCTGACACTGCGTTTGGCTCATTACATGGCTCGTACTTCCATGCTCACCGGCAGCTTCAGAATCATCCCATCAGGAGTTATTTCGTCGGGGCTGTAGATCGCCGCAGAGTGATGATTGTTGGCAACGGCGAGCTCAAGACGGAAGAGCTTAGTTCGGGCACTTTCCGACCTTCTCGGCACTGCCGATTGATTTGCCCGATGACGATGCACCGGCCGTGCAGGGAGGTCGGTCGCGCTTGATGTCGCCTGTTGGCCCGAAGCCGGAGTGGCGACCCTTCGTCTTAGCACATCCGCAGTTGGCGTAACTTCGGACGTGCCAATTACGGAGTCTGATTGGCCGCCCATGACCCGGAGCGGTCAAAACGTGGCTCCATTCTTCGATGACGTCCAGCCTTGCTCAAAGACCTACGTCTCGAAGGTATGTCTCAAGCGCGCCCGTCTCGGGTGATGAAACAATCGCCCCAATGTAACCGTCCGGGCGCACGAGCACCCAAACGCCGGAGGCCGGAACGTAGGCGTCGCGCAGATACCCACTCTCGTCGACGATCTCGCCGCTGAAACCGAACGTGTGGATATGCAATCCCGGTCGCGGCGGTACGGCATTGCAATTCACGTCGTAGCCCAAAAGCGTCCAGTGAGGGCCTTTGAACAACTCAAACAGACGCGTCGACTGTCCGGCGGCACCTCGGATAGGCGCATCCGGTGCCCGGTCGCCAGCGAGCAAACCGGCGTGTCTCTCCGGCCTTTCCAGCGCGAGTGACGACTCCAGATAACCGAGGTCGAGTTGATGGACCTCACGCCCACGGCGCATCTCGCCTCTCTTGGCGGCATCCAGCAGCTTGGTTGTAAGGCCGAGCATCCCCGCTGCAATCGGCCGGCGTTCTTCCTCGTAGCTGTCGAGCAGCGCATCGGGAGCGCCAGTGAGAACGGCCCCCAACTTCCAGCTGAGGTTGTAGGCGTCCTGGATGCTGGTATTCAGACCCTGGCCACCCGTTGGTGGATGAATGTGAGCGGCGTCACCAATCAGGAACACCCGAGCTACACGGTAGCGATCAGCTAAGCGGGCATTCATGTTGTAGGCCGATGCCCAGGATACTGACTGAATGCGAATGTCGTCGCGCCCGATGCGCTCGGCCACCATGGTCGAAAGCCCCTCAGCGGAAAGATCAATCTCACCTTCGAGCGGGATCGGCGCCTGCAACTGGAACATCTCCGTTCCGGCAAGCGGGCATAGCGACATCTGCCGATCCATCGAACCATCGTTGAAGCGGTGCCACGCATCGCGTCCCAAGCCCGTGAGCAGAACATCGGCCACGACGGCACGCACGCCGAGTGTCTTACCCGGAAAGCCGATGGCGAGCGCGTGCCGCACGAAGCTATGGCCGCCGTCAGCGCCAACGAGATAGCGCACACGAACGACCTCTTCGCCACCTTTGCCGGCAAGCCGCGCCGTAACGCCGTTCGCGTCTTGGTCCAGTCCGACCAGCTCGCATCCGAACTCCACCCGGTTTCCTAGCTCGACGAGACGCTCGCGCATCACGCGTTCGGTCAGGAATTGCGGCACCAGCAGAGCCATTTGATAGGGCTCAGAAGGTGTGGGGTCTTGATGCTCAACGACATTCGATTCGGCGTAGCTGCCGTCTTCGCGATATTCCCGCTGCGGCGGATAGAGACCACCGACCGCGACTATCCGGTTGATGATGCCGATATCCTCAAAAATCTCTTGCGTCCGCGGCTGAATACCCTTGCCGCGAGAGCCGCGGAAAGGACCGTCCATCTTCTCGATCAGCCGGAAGGACGCACCCCGGCGTGCAAGGTCGATCGCCAGCGTGAGGCCGGCGGCGCCAGCCCCGCAGATCAACACATCGGCCGCAAATTCCTTTGGCATCAGGTCCTCCATATGTGTAATATGCACATAATTGGAGAGCTGATATGCCGTCAAGAAAAAGAGTGCGTAATACACGTATAAGTGAACAGATCAGGGCGTTGCACGAGGCATTGATCGAAATCGTCAGTGTTATTAATCGCCCTCAGCGTGATGAGATGATGGTTCGGGAAGCCGGCATATCGCTCGATCGTGCGCTGTTTCCGCTGCTCGTTGTCATCGAGCGGAGAGGCCCCATCGGCGTCGTCGATCTCGCTGACAGGGTCGGTCGCGATTACACGACCGTTAGCCGGCAGGTCGCGAAGTTGGAAAGCCTCGGCCTCGTCGAGCGCCAGGCCGCCGCCGCGGATCGTCGGGTCACCCAGGCTACCGTGACAGCGAAGGGCAAAGCCATGACAGACGCCGTCGATAGGGCACGCGAACGCCACGGCCGTGCAATATTCGCGACGTGGCATGAACGCGATGTCGGGGAGTTGGTGCGCCTTATGCGCAAGTTCGCCGACGCCGTGAGCGGCGATTTCTCCCCGTGATTCAACAGCAACGTGTTGGCACTATTTCTAGATGAACTGGGAGCATCTCCGCGACGTTGGTCTGAGCGCTGCCGGCCGTGATGTCTCTTATTGACCCGAAGCTGACCTCCGACTGGCGCGAAATTTTTCCGCCTCCCGACGCTGCTATTTTCCTAGATGGCGGTCGAAAAACCCGGCGATTTCTTCGAAGGCCTGCTTACTCTCTGGAGCGTCCGGATCGCGAAAATATTGAGCGTGAGCCATTCCTTCGAACACTTGGAGCACCGCCTCCACACCGGCAAGGCGCAGCTTGCGGTGCATACGCACGGTGTTGCTGAGCAGGAGGTCGCGGGTTCCAGTGGTCAGAATGGTCGGTGGAAATCCATGCACGTCGCCATAGATTGGGGACAGAAGCGGGTCCTTTAGGTCGCGGCCATTCGCATAGAGTGCAGCGCGCGCGTCGCAACTCGCGCCATAGGCGATCAGGATATTGTCGACGAGTGCGTTGGTCGCGAAGCTGTCGCCACGCCCGGTGAGGTCGGACATGGGCGTGCCCGGGGCGATCGCGGCCGGGAGAGGCAGGTTTTCCTGCTTTGCCCGTAGTACCATTGACAAAGTTAGAGCACCACCTGCCGAGGAGCCGAAGATGGCAAGGTTGGTTGGAGGCACCATTTTGAGGGCCGCCTTCCAAACCGTCATGGCATCGTCGAGGGCAGCAGGATAGGGTGCCGTCGGGGGCATGCGGTAATCGACGGAGATCACCTTGAAATGCCCGAACCCCGCCATGAATATCGCTTCGATGGTGCC
>JASHYD010001369.1 GCA_030043175.1 Xanthobacteraceae bacterium
AGGAACGCGAACAGCTTCAGGCTCTCATTCGAAAGGAAAGGACCGGCGAGCCGGTTGCTAAAGGCGCGGATCTTGCTCAAGGCCGATGTCTCCGAGGCCGTTGAGGGATGGAGCGACAGCAGGATTATCGAGGCGCTGGAGACCAGCGCATCGATGGTCTACCGGGTGAGCCGGCAACTGGTGGAAGAAGGCTTTGAGGCGGTGTTGAGCCGAAAGCAGCGCGCAACGACGGCCGTGCCGCCGATCTTTGACGGCGAAAAGGAAGCCAAGCTGATTGTCCTGGCGTGTTCTGAGCCGCCCAAGGGACGCGCGCGCTGGACCTTGTGCTGTTGGAAGAGAAAGTCGTCGAACTCAATATTGTCCAGCGCGCCAGCGACTCAACGATCGGTCGCGTTTTAAAAAAAAACGTAACTGCCCTGGTACCCGGCGCGGCTTTTTCGGCAAGATATGGCGTTTGAGGATATTGCGGCCAATTGACTCACCTACATGAGGTCGCTGGTGCAGGAGGGGCGAATCTGAATCAAGGGTGGGATGGAAGCGCCCACCGATATCCAAAAGCTGGTTGAACAGGTCCAGCAACTGCTGGCGGAAAATAGTGGGCTGCGGCAGCGGATTGCGGAGCAGCAGGAGCGGATTGCGGAGCAGCGGGAGCGGATTGCTGAATTGGAGCGTCGGCTGGGCCTCAACAGCAGCAACAGTGGCAAGCCGCCTTCGAGTGACGGATTGAAGAAGCCGGCCCGTGTCAGGAGCCTGCGGGAGCCCTCCGGCAAAAAGCCGGGCGGGCAGAAAGGTCATCCAGGAGAGACCCTCCGTCGGGCTGAGAATCCGGACATCATCGTCGATCATTATCCCAGCGCCTGCAGCAGCTGCAACCAGGCGCTGACAGCGAATACAGGCATCGACTACCGGGCCCGGCAGGTCTTTGACGTGCCCGAACCGAAGATCGTCGTGACCGAGCATCGGGCTCACGGCTGCACGTGCTCGAACTGCGACACCATCACGTGGGCATCGTTTCCCGCCGAGGTCACGGCTCCGGTCCAATATGGCGCGCGGATCTGCTCGTTTGTGGTCTATCTGCTGAATTACCACTTCCTGCCCGAGGACCGACTTGCGGAGCTGGTGTCGGATCTGTTCGGCCTGGCAATGGTTCCGGCGACCATCGCCCGGATGAACGCAGCCTGTAGCCGGCGCTTTCGCGACTTCGCCGATGCCGTGCGCGACCGCATCGCAGCCGCACGTGTGAAGCATCTGGATGAGACTGGATTTCGAATTGGTGGCCGGACACAGTGGCTGCATATCTTCTCGACCGCGCTGCTGACCTTCTATCGCGTGGCGTCAAAGCGGGGCAGCCTGCTGTCCGGTGTCACTGGCATCGTCGTGCATGACCACTGGCATCCGTACTATACAATGCAAGGCGTGCTGCACGCCCTGTGCAATGCCCACCATCTGCGCGAACTCAAAGCCCTGGTGGAAATCGAGAAGGAGGAATGGGCACGCACGATGCAGAGGCTGCTGCGCCGCGCCTGTCACGCGGTCAACATGGCCCGCAACCGAGGTGTGTGGCTGAAACCGGCCCTGGTCGAACTATTCCATCGACAATACGACCGCATCCTCAAAGAGGGCCTCGCCTTCCATGAGGCTCAGCCTGTCCTTGTCCCTACGCACACGAAAGGGCGCAAGCGACGCGGTCGTCAGCGGCGGCGCACCGGCCACAATCTGCTGTTGCGCCTAAGCACCCGCAAGGAAGACGTGCTGCGGTTTCTCTCCGATCCGGATGTTCCGTTCACCAATAACCAAGCGGAACAGGATGGGCGCATGATGAAGGTCAAGCAGAAGATGTCAGGCGGCTTCCGCTCGGACGACGGGGCCAACACTTTCGTCATCAACCGCACGGTGATCTCGACAGCCAAGAAGCAAGGGTGGAGCGTCCTGCAGACCCTCACTCAGGATCCCGGCGTCTTGATCAAAACCCTCAAATTGGCTTGACCGCAGCTGGGGTACCTAGGCAGTTACGAATTGGATTGGATTCCAGGCTTGCTTTCCGGCCCGAGATTAGAGAACGCAGAAACGGGCTCGAGCGTGGAAGCGGATACTGGAGACTGACCCACAGCCGCCGCGGGCTCTCCGTCTGGGACGCGCCGCGACCGGCGCGGTCCTCCCGACACGCGTTGAGCGGGCTCTCTCCGCGGATACCGCCGGGACCTTGATGAATTGACGCGCACGCATCCATTCGTGTCAAATGGCGCGCTTTCCACTTTTTATCGGCTCGATAACGCAACCGGATTTTCGGCAGTTGGGCTATCTGCTCGATTCATTCACGCCGCGGCTATCACGAACATTCTCGCACACGCGGCGGCCGGTGTCTGAAAACCCTCCAAGCGACCACCGCGGAGGCACAATGCTGTTGCCATCGGCCATTCCGGCCTGGCACCCCGCCGGGTACCCCGGCGGCGTTTGCTTCACCGCGTCCGCTGCTCACACTGCCGCAGACGTCAATTTTTGCGCCGGAAAGTAGCCATCAGCGATCATCTAACTTCGTTATCGCTGCATTGTGGAAATGGCACATGTACACAGTCGTGAATGCTCAATGGCGCAGCCTGTTCCCGTCGAACGGCTATCGTCTGGATAGGCGACTTGTCGGCAGACCCATACGCCTTGTGGATGCGGGACTTGTTAACGTACGCGTCGGCATTTCCCGCGGATAGCGCAAGCGCCGCCAGGGCAAACGTAGCAATCAGAGTTTTCTTTTGGGCGTGAGGGAGCGTGGTCATGATATTGACTCCTGGTTTGGGAAGTGAGTTCAATCATGGATTGATCGACACCTGCATTGTGCCGGTGCAAACGGGCGGTGTATGTGAAGGCATTCACATTCGGAGTTGTTTTTAGTTCGCTCCTTCTGATGCCGTCCGGCCACACCCCCCTATGCCCCGCGAGGGTTCACACAAGGTTCAGACCCGCGCTCGATCCGCTGCCCTCGGCCGGACCCGAACCTCATCATCTTCGGCCATCACGCCTCCACCCGCTGCAAGGGCGGCCTCCGATCCGACGCAAAGGCGAGGCCCCTGCCCAACGTCAACCCCGAGAGCCAGCGGGACCGATTTCCGAGGAGCTCTGCCGTGCCGCCAATTCCGTGCGGTCATGCTGCAGAACGAATGACTGTCCTCCAGCCGAAATTGGGTCATAGGCGCGGAGCAGGTCTGGCAAGGGCAAGCGATTCGAATGACTGCCACGTAGCCGGTAGTTCCTCGTCATACGGATTCGATGAGTGATGTGATCGGCGATGATGATGGCCATAGCGATGATTTGGGGGCCCAGCTCGAAACGCAAATAGCGGGGCAGGCTGAAAGGTCCGAAAATCTCCCCCACATTCTATTGACTGTTTGAACGCTCCACCGATACCGCCGTCGGGCGGATGCTCTGCGATGTGTCGGAAAGCGGTCGTAGGAAGTGCGCGACCGACAGCACATCTCTTCCCATCCTTTGTCAGACACCGACATGCGACGATCGTGCACGACACTCTGCGCTCTGCAAAGCAGAGCACCACGAAATCAGGATGCTGCGAGAATTAGCCGCCAGGATAATTTTGGCCGAGGGCCAGACGGGACCCATTCTCTCGACGGCTCGCTCTCAATCCAGCCTCACGGAGGGATCACTCTCACCACAAGGATGAGAGCCTATCGCCAAGCAAGCCGTCGAGTAACTTCCCATTTATTGCGGTCCGCCGCGACGGTGGCGTGCGTGCACGGCGGACCTGACCGAACTCACGGGAGAGCCCGAAATGAGTCAGGCTATCGCTTGTCATACAAAAACTTGGAGGGGTAGTAACTCCAGGCATCACCCTAGGTGGATACCCGGATGTGCGACCAAAGCCACCGGTTCTCTTCCTGTACGCCCTTGCACCGCACGCAGGGGCGGGCAAAGGCAGCAGGCTTGCCGAGGCCTCAGCTGTTTAGGGGAGAAGATAAAGGAGAAGGAGCGGGCTGCGTTTAGAGGTATTCCACGCAACATAAACAAAGATTCATGCTGCCGGCCGCCAGCCCAATGTTAGAGTGCCGAAGCTCTAGGGCCGTGAAGTCGCGGTGGCAGTGATCATCGCGAACGCCGACCAAGATGCTAACCTGTTGCCGATCATATCCGCGAAACTCGGCGGCTGCGGTCAACCTCCCGCGCGCCGGAGCATCTGGCTGCTGTTCACGAGAAAGATCAGGAAGCACAAGCAAGTGCAGCCGTGCTTTGGGAAGGACTCGCCAACTCGCTCGCAAAAGGCGCAACGTTCGAATTGAGCGGGCATAGCGGTGCTTCTGGCCCCTCTATTTCGAACGCTTTGCGGGCACCCGGTTACCCAGCTGGGGAGACGCCCGGAGTTCACCCGCCTCACGCGTTCTTGTATCTCTGGCGGTGGTCCGGCTCATATCGGGATCTTCCCCATCAATTCGGTCAGGTCCGCGGTGGGGACCTCAACACGCGGTACCGACCCAAATCCGGAAAAGGAGTTTCTGCGGGCCGCACCCCTCGCGCCGGGAAGGTCACCGACCGAGACCATCGGCGAATCAAGTCGAGCGCTACCGCATCTCGTCCGCCAGCCACAAGGTCCCTCGAAGAGAGACGCATGCAACCTAGACTGCTCTCATGGACTGGTTAGTTAGCCTTCTGCTCAGCAAGGAAGTCGCGGCGTTCTCAATCGCAATTGTCGCCGCGATCATTTTCGTAATCGCATGGCGCCTGTGGGGCCGGGACTGAGGCACTGACTGGCGACTGCGACTTCTCACAGTGGCCGCGGTCCTCTGGTTGTCTACAATTTCCGCGCTTGTGACTCCCGGGTCTGCAAGCCGGCGACCCTCACCTAACGACGTTCTCCGTCGCTCTGGTCTGGGTCGCCACCAACACCCGTCTCGGCAAAGGCTGACGCCACGGGCGAGCGCCTTGCCGGCCCATCGCCGCACCACACGCCATCACCGCGGTGCTCGGCTGGCACCGACTGGGTTCACAAAATCAACCATCACCAGCTACCGAATTATCGTCCGCCGGGGCGGCACCACAGCGGCTTTACAGCCGCAAGGCGTGCGACTGGACTGTGCCACTGGCGGCGATTGCGGTTGCGCCCGAGCTGATCAAGGCCGAGACCTTCACAATTGATGACGAGGCGGTTGTGCTCGGGCCGGATGGCTTGTCACGATTCGAGGAGTTCTCCCGTCGGCAAGCCGCTCGAACCGCGATCCTCTATGCCTTCGACTTGATCGAGCATGATGACGAGGATCTGCGCAATCTCCCATTCCCGGACCGCAAGGCGGCACTGGCGCGGCTGCTGCGTAATACTGAGGCTGGCATCCTGCTGAACGAACACATTGTCGAAGATAGCCTGACCGTGTTCGCCCATGCCTGCCGACTCGGCGCCAAGGGCATGCCTTCGAAGCGGATCGACAGCAGCTGTCGCTCCGGCCCGTGTCGCGTTCGGATCAAGGTCAATACTCCCCCCACCATCGCCGTGCAGCGGGAGCGCAGTGCGATATGGAATCGAAGGCGCCGCGGGTCGCACCTTAGGCCAGGCGCTAAAACCTGCTCGTTAGGACTGCGAAGCTAGATTGCCAAAAAGGTGGCTCTACTCGCAGCGCTTCGCATCGCACTTTATCGTGCGGTCAGGACAGATCCAGCTTAAACGAGCCGGCGACCACCTGCAGTCTCCGGCGTCGCTCGCAACCCGATGGAAATTGCTCCAAGCGCCAAAGTACAGGTATTGCCGCTCATATTTTTCGCCATCAGGGCAGAGGCGCCAGGTGAAATCGGTCGTGTTGTCGCCGTAAGCAACGCATCTTGCCGTGGCACTGTGGGCAGAAGCAGCTACCAACCAGATGGCGGTAAGCGCAAGACATGCTATGCGTTTCATCCACAATCCTCCTCTTGATCCGCGGCCACAGCCCGAAAATAATCGTTCGGGCCAAAGAGGCCAAATTCGCGCACACGGCGTCAAGCATATTCGTCCGAGGCTTTTCTCGCTCCAGCGGCCTGCGGCGCGACCCCACGCGCTCATCACACGCCTCCTTTGTCCATGCTCGTCTCAACTCTGCGCTGGCCGGCGTCCGATCGTGAGCGCGAGTTCGCACCGAGACAGGGCTTGACGAGCAAATCCTGGAGGACATGATCGACTGGTCGCCAGCGCTGAGCTCGTGCCGCCGGTTTGAGCATCGAGGCCACGGCCATCACCAGTTATCGGGCAGCACGCTAGCCATTGGCAAGTGGCGTTAACCGTCACGCATCTTTATTTGAAATCAGCGTCGAGTACGTGTCAGACCCGCGCCGGGATCCGCAGCAACTTGGAGAGTGTCTGCAAATCGCCTGGAGACGGTCATTTGGCTGATCTATCGCGTCGCCTGTCTGGTTGGGTGGCACAATTGGTGGGACGCCGGCGAAGCCGACTTGGTGTGCCTCGACTGCGGCCGATCGGACGTTCACCAAATGTGGGTCGGATACCGCGGGCTCGGCCCTTGCTTTATTGGAGCTGCGCCGACAGGACCAGGAGCGAGTCAAACACTCATCATTCGTTTCAGGCCTCCATACTACCGGCGATAGCAACCGGAATCGTAAGCAGCGTGGACGGTCGCAAAAATGTGAAAGTCAATACCGTGCTTTTCAACCTCGCCCGAAATTATCAACATCAAGTTATCCGCTCATTTTTGCCCCGCGGTAGATCGTGGAGCTGCTTTGGGTTCGGGGGGTGCATGCCATATCATTTCAATCCATTGGTGCTTTTTGTGAGTTCGCTTGCGGCAGCGCTGTTCGTTTGCCTGAATTTGGATGCGGGTGAAGCCAGCGAATGTGTTCGAAAGCCAGATCGATCGGTCACTCAGGGCGGCCACTGGCACTCGCGTGTACATGATCGACGATGCTGGTCTTTTGAAACATCGAACACGCGGGTCGGTTCGGCTGCTTCGGCCGACCGCGGTCCGGGCCGGAACACGGATTCCCAGCCATCCTGGTTTTCGCGCCTCACTACGGACCTGGCAAAAGCCTTTTCGAAAAAACAGCAACAAAGCAGCATAGAACAAAGCAGTATTTCGTCATATTCCTCACAATCCTCACAAAATACAGCCGTTGACAACTCAATCGTCGTTCTGCGTGCCGGGCCGGGGGCAGATTTTAGTGCAATCGGTCATATACCGGACGGTACCGAATTGGAGATGACCGACTGTAAAGGCGGCTGGTGTCAGGTGGAGTTCAATAGGATCGCTGGAT
>JASHYD010001370.1 GCA_030043175.1 Xanthobacteraceae bacterium
GGTTGAAGGGCTTTCAGTGGGCTGAAACCTTTGTCGATCGCGGAGAAGGTCTGCGCCATGCGACGCGAACGAAACGGCGCAAGTGTGGCGGAGAGGACAGCAACGTCAACATCGCTCGCCGCCTGCTCGGTCCTCGACCAGGCCGGAATAAGCGTCAAGACTCGGATCATTCGCCAGAGCGCGGGCCGCAAGATCGAGCAGCTGCGAGGTGATGATGCTGCCGCGCCGCCACACCTCAGCGATGGCGGCGATGTCGAGATTGAAACGTTCGGCCTCCGGCAGCGCCTCGGACCTGGCATTTTTCGGGATGTGGAAAACCTCCGCGTAGGCCTGCATGATGCTCACTTCCATGGTGTACATCTTCACGAAATGGCCGGTGCCGGCGACCATCCGCCCCAGTCTGATGATGCCCATCTGCGGTGTGCGTCCTCGCCCCTACCCGCCGCCGCCGGGGACGCTGCGGATCGCGGGGCTGTTTCTTGCCGGATGCGGAGCAAGCGGAACGCGCGCGCTCGCAACAGGGTAGCAAGGGGGTGTCCGTTGCAGCGCCGCGTATCCCTGCTTCCCTGATCTCCCATGAGGCGACCCCGTGTGCGCCGGGCAGGTTTGGCGTCATGTCCAAGTCGCGGCGCGGCTGGGCAGACTATATCACAGTCGCGTACGTGGCATGGCCTCGCCGTTCGCTGGCACATCGATGGCGAAACGCCAACCGGAGGTACGCACGGCCGACAAGGTACACCGCCTATCGCAGCGTTACCGCCCTTAAGCCCTATAAGCCGCTTCGCAGGCCGGCGTTCCATGCCCGCCGCTGTCGGCACCACGGCCGAAAACGAGGGCGGTCGCCGTGTTGGTGACCGGGAACCAAAGAGCCCACCGCCGAAAATGTGGACCAGCACCTTTGGGTTTGTGGCGTGGGCGGCGTGAAGACGGATTCACACCGGGGTCTCTGTCGCCTGATGCGAGCGCTGCTCGCTGGGCATCACCGTGCGGGTCAGATTGAAAGCGCTGTTGATCAATCCGACGTGGGAGAATGCCTGCGGGAAATTGCCAATGAGGCGTTGCGTCGTCGGGTCGTATTCTTCACTGAGCAGCCCCACGTCATTGCGCAGGTCGATGAGGCGACGGAAAAGCTGCTCGGCGTCCCGCCGGCGGCCCTGCAGTACGTAGGCGTCGACAAGCCAGAAGCTGCAGGCGAGGAACACTCCTTCCCCCGACGGCAATCCGTCGATGGGATCGCTTGTTTCGTAGCGCATGACGAAACCATTTACCAGCAGGCGCCTTTCTATTTCCGCTATGGTGCCGCTTATGCGCGGATCGGAGACCGGCAGAAACCCCACGCTGGGGAGCAACAGCAGGCTCGCGTCGACTTGTTTCGAACCGTATGACTGAACGAAGCTGCCGAGTTGCGGGTCGAACCCGCGCTCACAGACCTCGGCGCAAATCTGCGCCCGCAATTTTTGCCACCGGTCGAGGGGTCCCTCAAGTCCGAAGCTTTGCGCGCTTCGGATGGCGCGATCGAACGCAACCCAGGCCATAACCTTCGAGTATGTAAAATGTCGCCGCCCCGCGCGAACCTCCCATATGCCCTCGTCGGGTTCGGAGCACACGCGGGCAAGCTGAGCGAGGAGCGCTATTTGCACCTGCCATCCGGTTTCGCTCGTGGTAAGGCCGGTTCGACGCGCTTGGTGCAGCGCGTCCATGACCTCACCGAACACATCCAGTTGAAACTGAAGGTGCGCCGCGTTCCCCACCCGGACCGGGTTGGAGTTCGCAAAGCCCGGTAACCACGGCACGACCCATTCATTGAGCTGACGCTCCCCGCTAATGCCGTACAACGGTTGGATCTGGTGGGCACTGCCGGCGACGGCCCGCACCATCCAATCGCGCCACGCCTGGGCCTCCCAGTGGATGCCAGCATGCATCATGGCGAGCAGGGTCATCGTTGCATCGCGCAACCAGCAGAAGCGGTAGTCCCAATTGCGCGGCCCCCCCGGATGCTCGGGCAACGAGGTGGTGGGGGCTGCCACAATGCCGCCGGTCGGTGCATAGGTCAGCGCTTTGAGCGTAATCAGAGAGCGCACGACGGCTTCGCGCCACGGGCCCTCCGCGCTGCATTTTCCTGTCCAACTGCGCCAGAACGCCTCCGTTGCCTCAAGGGCTGCCGTTGGATCTCTGGACGCCGGCGGAGGCAGATGTGAGGATGAATACATCAGTTCGAACGGGATGGTTTCGCCTGCAGCAACGATGAAAGTCCCGACCGTCGTGAGATTGTGGCCTCTGAGCTGCACCGGTGTGCGCAATACCACCATGTCGGGACCCGCAATCGCCCGGTAGGTGCCGTCTTCCAAGCGCGTCATCCACGGGACAATCGCGCCATAGCCAAATCGGAAAATGAGCTTGGTCGTCATCGGCACTCGGCCCCGCTCGCCGACGACCATGCGTATGATGGCCGAATGTCTGCCTCGCGGCGGCATGAAATCGATCAAGGTCGCCGTGCCATCGGGCGTTTCAAATCGTGTTTCAAGAATGAGCGTGTTCGCACGGTATCGCCGAACCACACGGGTGTGGGAATGCTTAGGGTGGATCAGCCAATGCCCATGATCGTGGGATCCCAGAAGCGCTGCAAAGCAGGCAGGCGAATCGAACCGCGGCCAGCATAGCCAGTCGATCGATCCGTCGCGTCCAACCAACGCGGCCGTCTCGCAATCGCCAATCAGTGCATAGTCCTCAATGTGCATTGCTCTCAATGTCGGCGAATTGGAGCGAAAGGGCCCGCACGGCCCTTCTGCGCCTGCAAGGCGATCGCGTGAGGCCGCAGTCGTTTCTCCGGTGCGGGGAAATCGAGGAGAAAACAGTGCAGCATTAAATGCCTCGCCCGCTCGAGGGGTGCGGCCGCCCAGGTAGAGATAGGCTTAATCAGCCGATTGGCAGCGCGATAAATTTTGCTGTGTCGCCTGACCTGATGCGCATCAATACCGAACGTTTCCCGGCGTTCCTTGCGGCGTTGACCACCCTGTCAACGTCCTCCGGTGTCGCGATGACCTGCTCGGCGATGTCGAGAATGAGATCGCCGGGATCAATCCCGCGACCAGCCGCCAGCCCGCCCGGCTCAACCTCCATAACCATGACCCCACGATGCTCGCCGGTCCCGCTCGGTGCACCCAGCGCAAGAAGCTTCAGTCCAAGTTGCGGATGATCTTCATTGCCGCCTTCCTCTTTGGGTGGCGGTGGCGGCTGAACGTCGGGTTGCGTCGGGTACCCGCCGACCGTCACGGCAATCCACTCTTCGCGTCCCTTTTTCCGCACGCCGAGTATGACCGTCGAATGCGGTGGGATGGCATCTATTGCGCGACTGAAGTCGTGCGCGTTTTTGATCGCTTCGCCATTGACAGAATCAATGAGGTCGCCCGCCGCGATCCCGGCTCTGGCGGCCGGTCCGGCGGGCTGGACATCGGCAATGAGAATGCCCGCCGGCTCGGCTAACTCCAGGCTATCGGCGATTTCCGGCAAAACCGATTGGAATTGAATGCCCAACCAGCCGCGGGTGACCGCACCCCTTTCCTTGAGCTGTTCAGAGATGGCTTTCGCCTTGTCCGACGGGATTGCAAAGGCGATTCCTACCGAGCCACCCGTTGGCGACAAGATGATGGTGTTTACGCCAACCACGTTGCCGGCAATATCGAAGGTCGGCCCGCCCGAATTGCCTTTGTTGATCGGGGCATCGATCTGAAGCAGATCCTGATATGAGTCGGACTCCCTCTCCACATCCCGGCCCCGCGCCGAAACAATTCCGGCCGTAACTGTTCCGCCGAGGCCGAACGGATTGCCGACCGCGATGATCCAGTCGCCGACCTGCGGCGGCTGCTCGGCAAACTTCACCGGCACGAAATTCCTGCGCGCATCCACCTTGATTACGGCGAGATCGCTCGCAGCATCGGTACCAACCACCCTGGCCTTGTAGATATCGCCGTCGATGGTGTGAATCTCGACTGACACGCTTCCCTTGACGACATGATTGCTGGTGACTGCGTAACCGTCGCTGGTAATGAAGAAACCCGATCCTTGCGATAGGCTGAAGCGCGACCTCTGCCCTTCAGGCGATCCCGGCCCTGGCGAAGCGAAATCGGCTTCGGTGGTGCGGGCGAGGACCGCGATCACGGCCGGCTTGACCGCCCGCACGAGCTCGGCAAAGCCCGCAAAATGGGGAGCGGGCTCGGCAGCAACAGAGTGCAGCGGCTTTTTCTTCGCCAACAACTGGGCGTCAAGAATGTGCGGACTCGCGATCAAGCCCGCTGCCGCGATACCGATCGCGCCCGACAGCAGCGCTACTCGGCTGCTCCGCGTGATCGCTAGCTTCGATGCGACAGTCCGTGCAGCCATGGCGCTCTCCGCTCGGTCGTTGCCTTCAAGTCCTTGGGCGATCGCTTCATCGATGCCTCCTCCAGCCTTCCATCGTCCGCTCCATTGACCTTGAGGAGGGAAGGATCGGGGAACGGGTGAAGGGAGCGGGCGCACCTCGTCCACGATCAGCTCCTGGGGGTTTGCCGGTAGTGGAATATGTTATCGGCTTGGACGTGATGAACCGATCGTGCGGACACAATTTCGAACACGCCGCGGGCGCGCTCGGCAAAGAGTGTCCGGGTTTTTGCACTTGCGCGTGGGTGGCGCGGCGTTTATTCGACGGGCATGAGCAATCCGCTGCCGCGTGCGGCTGTGAGCGCCTGCGTATGCGCCGGAAGTTGCAACACCGTGCCGGTTTGTCCGACGCAAAGCCGCGTCAGGAGAACGATCTTTCCGTTTGGAAATTCCAGCGCATCGTGATGTTCATAAGGGCTCTGCAGATTGAGCTGCCGGAAGCGCGCAACCTTTTCTCGTAGTTTTCTCCTCTCGTAGAGTCCGAGCGGATGGTCGCATTCCACGTCCTGATCAAAACCTAGCTCGGTACCAGGAAGCAGGCATACTGCAATGTTGGGCTCGCCTATGGCGGCGAAACCGCGGGTCAATGAGTTCACGAACTGGGTTGAAACAAGCTTGTCGCCGACTCGCGCCGCGCGAGTGGCGACGTTCTCAAGGCTGTAGTCGCACATACCGGAGGCTCCTGCTGTTAGGCCGCGAATCTGCGGAGCGATCGACCCGCGTGCTAAATTCAGAGTGAAACTGCTATCTAACGTCCGGTGATTCAAACCGAATGGCCGCGGTTCGTTCCTCAGAAGGATGACAATATTTACGAATGCGATCTACGCTGTCCCATGCGGAGGCACTGCCACGCGCGCCTGTTGCAGGAGATTAGGTTCCGCTGAAATTTCCGGGGTGATCGCCGATATCAATCAATGGCGCCGATAGTACATGAAATTGAGACGCCGCGGCGGTTGAAACACTCGTGGTTGAAACACTCGCGGGCGATGGTGTCCATACGAATCATTTTCCCAATGCGAACGCCAGTGCGGCGCGCCCTGCCAAAGACCGTCCCAGGGCCCCCGGGTCTGATTTTCAAACGCGTAGGCGCCCTCGGCTCTCCCGCGGATGGCGGTTTCATCGCGGTCTTGCGGGTTATTCTCACGGGCGACCAGGCGATATCGACTATCGACGATTCGACCTCTTCGATCCAACCGGAAGCATTCGGTCGCGGCGCTCCTCGATCGCCGGCGACCCTCCGCAGGTTCGACGTCGATTGAGGTGCAAGAGAGCTGCCGGGCGGCCTCGACGGAGGGCGCAACGAGCACCTGCTTTGGCGCCGCATCGTCCCACGCAGCCTGGATTATCGGCTCGAAGATCGGCACCGCCGCGCTGCCTCCCGTCACGCCGCTGCCCAGAGTACGGCGCCGCCCGCCGGCATTGTCGTAGCCCAGCCAAACCACGACCGTGACGTCATTGGTGAAGCCGACGAACCAAACATCGTTCTCGTCCTCGGACGTGCCCGTCTTGCCGGCCACATATGGCGAGAGCCTGGCGATGGAGTGTGCCGTTCCACGGGCCAGGACGCCCTGCAACATCGTTTTCAACTGAAAAAAAGCCGCTGGATCGACGGATTTGATTGCAACCGACGTCGCCTGGTGTCGGTAGATGTTCTGGCCGTCGCGGTCGATCGACTCCACCGTGTAAGGCGAGGGTCGCCGTCCCTCATTGGCGATGGCCGCATAGAAGGCAGCAAGATCAATCGGACGCACCGGTTGCGCGCCAAGCACCACCGGATAGACGCGCTGACATTCACGATAGATCTGTGCTTCGACCGCGAGATCGCAGATTCGGTTGAGACTGGCCTCCGGCTCGCGCTCGATTCCGCCGTCGAGGAGATGCACGGTCGCGCGATTGCGAGAATTTTCCAGTGCTGCGCGTAGCGTCAGGACACCGCCGCCGCCGCCGCCGTAATTCTTGGGCGACCAGTATTCCGGCTCGCGTCCTTTCCGCGCCCGCCACCCGATCGGGCGAAGCGTGATCTCATCGTCGCTGACAAGCGTGTCGGGCTGCAAGCCCTTGCCGAGTGCCGCAAGGTAAGTCAGAGGTTTGATCGCCGAGCCCGGCTGACGCGCTGCCTGCGTCGTGCGATTGAGCTGGCTCAGCGGATAGGAAAAGCCGCCGGCCATCGCCAGGACACGGCCTGTCTTGTTCTCCAGGGCTACCGCTGTCCCTTGCACGGTCGGGCGTATTCGCAATTGCGCGCGCCCTGCCGCCTTGCCTTTGCCTCCGGAAAGATGAACCAGGACCACATCATGAATCTTGAGTTTGCTCTGCGCTTGTGAATCGAGCGCAAGCGGCACGATACGCCCGTCCGGCAAGCCAACCTGCCAACCTGCCCCCTTCTTGCCGGTGGGTATTGCCACCACGATGGCCGGCGTCCAGTGGACATCATAGAGCGGCAGGCGCGCGCTCATAAGCGCGAGCTGCCATGAAGGCCGTTTCTCGTTGGGCTTCTTTTCTGTGTCGATTCGCGTGATTGCCTGGGAAAGGTTCGCCTCTGGGCTTTGGAATTCCAGGCGGCCGGCGTCGCGCTCGTATTGAAACAATCCCTCCTGCAGCGCCTCTTCAACGGCGCGTTGCAGCTGCGGATTGATCGTGGATCGTATGGTGTAGGAATCGCCGGTGATATCGGTGATGCCCGCCACCGATTTCACCTCGCGCGCCACTTCATCTACGAAATGAAAACCGATGTCGCGTCGCGGTCGCTGAGCGGGCGGCGTCGACATGGCCGGCAGTAACGGCCCCGCCGGCCTGCCATTGAGCCTGCTGGTTTCTGCCGCGGTCAGCATCCCGTCTGCCTCCATGCGGCCTAAAACGTATGCGAGCCGACTTTGTGCGCGCGCCGGTTGCCGATCCGGATTGAAAAAGCTCGGCCCCTTGGTGAGTCCTGCGAGCAGCGCGCCTTCTTCCACGGTGAGCTCGCTCGCCGATTTGTTGAAATAATTTCGAGCCGCACGCGCAATGCCCCAGGAGCCGCGGCCGAGATAGACGGAGTTGAGGTAAAGCTCCAGGATTTGATCCTTGCTGAGAGTTGCCTCGACTCGCGCAGCGGTGATCGTTTCGCGGATTTTGCGTTCGTAAGTCCGGTCTTCGCCGACCAGCAGGTTCTTGACGAGCTGTTGGGTTATCGTCGAACCTCCCTCGCGGCGGCCGGGCTGGGTGAGATTGTCGAGGAACGCGCGAACCAATCCGCGTTCGTCGACGCCTTTATGCTGGTAGAAGCGTTTGTCTTCCGCCGCGATGAACGCGTTGCGGACATGGACCGGCACTTTATTGAGCGCAATCCAGCTGCTGCGATGATTGTCTCCAAACATTTCAGCGAAATAGCGGCCATTGCCATCGAGCACGACGCTGACGCCGGGAAGCCTGAGGCCGTTGAGTGTGTTGTGGTCCGGAAGATCGGCCGCCGCGTGGTTATAGAAGTCGATCACAGCGCCGAGGTCGACCGCAGGCTTCACTGCTTCCTCGCGCTTGCAGAATTGCCGATATGCCGCGTGCAGCTCGTTAAAATTGATGCCACGGAACTCTGCGGTCTCACCGCCGAGCGCCTGCGGATCATTCATCGCGGTCTCGATGAGGTCATCGATGTTGATATTCTCGATCGCAAAGGCGTCCATCATATGCTTGCAGCCGGCCTGCAGCAGCTGCGCGACTTGCCGTTGATCGAGATCGCGACTGAACTGCGTTTTGACCGCCTGTGGGGTTACCGCCACCTGGCTGAACGCCAGTGCCGCCGCGAGAATTTTGACGAAAACCGTTTCCATTCTCGTTCCGAAATCGCTTTGCTCCGCTCGTTGTC
>JASHYD010001371.1 GCA_030043175.1 Xanthobacteraceae bacterium
TGTCCGTCCCGGACATCACCACCAGCGAGGGCCTGCTGCGCCCGCTTTCTCAATTGACGACGCCGCGTCTCATCCGCGTCTGCAAGGAGGACGAAGGCATCGGCATTTGCGCCGGGCTGTCATATGCTGACCGGCGGGCGTTGTTGCTAATCCAGCAGACCGGCCTTCTCGATTCGATCAACGCCGTGCGTGGCGTCGCGGTGGAGTACGCCCTGCCGATCTGCATGATGGTCGGCTTGCTGGAGAAAGAACCCGGCGTTCCGCCGCGGCAATCCAAGCGCTACGGCGTGCGTATCGTCGAACCTATCCTCGACGTCATGGGGATTGCGTATCATGAGATCGAAGATGAGGCCGACGTGCTGAAAATCAGGCCAGCCATCGAGGATGCCTATGCACAAAGCCGGCCAGTGGTGCTTCTGATCTGCACGAGGCCGGTGTAGGGCGGATTAGCGCTAGCGTCATCCGCCGACGGCGGCCCAGAGTTTGCCGCCGGCCGGTCCGATGACACGGTCCGTTCGGGAGTGATTGCCCCTACGCGGGAGGGGATTATTGCAGGGAACCGCCATAATGAAGCGCGACGAATGCCTCAAGGTGCTGGCGCACCATGTCGCCGATGCCGATATCGTGCTGCCCGTGTATTCGGCCGCGTTCGATTGGATCGACATCAGGCCCCACCCGCTCAACTACCTGTCTCATGGCGCCATGGGGCTTGCATCCTCCCATGCGCTCGGGCTTGCACTGGGGCGGCCGGACCGTCGCATCATCGTGCTTGACGGCGACGGCAGCCTCCTCATGAATCTCGGCAGCCTGGTGACGATCGCGGCGGCGGCGCCGCCCAACCTGTACCACTTCGTTGCCGAGAACGGCACCTATGAGGCGAATGGCGGCCACCAGATCCCGGGTCGCGACCGGGTAGACTTTTGCGGCTTTGCCCGGTCGGCAGGCTATCCGACAGTGCACGAATTCTCCGACCTGAAGATATTCGAGCAACGGATCGGCGCGTTGCTGTCGGGACCGGGACCTTTATTCGTTGATCTGAAGATAACGTCCAGCGGCCCGCAGGAGCGCGACTACTCGCGCCTGCACGGCGTCAACGTGCGCAAGGCGTTCCGCGAAGCGCTGGCTACCGGTTGAGCTTTGATGTCAAATCGGGGAGGGCGCGCGGGTAGTGGCGCAGGTTCGGTTGTGATCGAGAACCGCGCAGGCGCGGCTTCGAACATTGCCGCCAAAGCGGTCGCCGGGGCGGCGCCCGACGGCTATGGGCTGCTCTTCACCGGCAACAGTAAGCAGTCGATCAACTGATTGCGTTTGCTAGATATTTTTCGGCCAGCCTATTTGCCTTCGTAATGGTGTTTCGTATCGCAATCAACCGCCTTACACACTTTCGTTCCGAGCCTAAGCTTTGTGGACGGGCTGACCGGCTTGTTCCCGAGCTTGCCGATACTATGGCCCGTCAGTTGAGGCTATCTCAACCCACCTGCGATCCCACCGCTCCGACAATTGGCTCGCCGAGCGTAGTTTTGCGGTACAGACTACCAGCACGTGAGCCGCACTCTGGATTCGCACAGAGCCATCTGGCACCCGGCAGGGCTGGCATCGATTCCGTGAACCTGTAATGCGTGACTATGTGCGTCTGCGGGCGGAGACTAGGGTGTTGATTGGGCGCCGATGGTTAGCTCGCGGCCCCGGCCGGTTGCGCGAGGCGCCGCACCGAGGGGCCAAAGTCTAGATGGTAGGAGAGCGGCGGAGCTGTCGAGAAAACATGCGCCTGGTGCCACCCTGCCAGTCCCAGTATTTCAGGTGACAGGATTTCAAAACCGCCATTAAACCCTTGGCTCGCCTGCGGCCGGCGGACAGGCTCACGCTGCGAACGCGGAAATGTGCTGAATCAATTCGTCCACGTCGACAGAGAATTCTAGGTCGTACTGCACCCCCCAGGCGCGTTGCGAATGCCCTTCGCAATAATAGGGGCGCCAGCGCGCACCGGTGAGCGCACAGAGCCAGCCAACCCAGAGAGCGGCCATAGGAGTGGGGACGATTTCGACGACAAGCGCGTTGGGGCGGCAGTACAGGGCATTCGCGAAGCCGGCGCCAGTGGGCCCCACAATCACGCTGGCGTTGTGAAAAATCTCGATCTGCTGGTGGACCTCGAATTTTCCCGGCTGAATGATCGAGAACCCGAGCGCGTCAAGGCGTCTCTCGAGTGCGGGCTCATCGTGAAAGCAGCGAGAGTTCGCGCCGCGGCGGCTGATATAGATGCGATCGCGTATGCCCGGCGGAACGCCGCAACCAACACGACGAAGCTGAAAATCGCGGAGCTTGACAAAGTGAGCGTTCGGTTGATGAAGATTGTGCGCCATCGTGTTGGTGTAGAACAATTCAGAGACCCGGTAGACCGGCCGTCTCAAGATCGTGGGATGCGTTATCCCGAGCAATTCGAGATGCTGCTGCTGCCATGATGCGAGAGGCGGAAAGACATAAGGACAATCCTGCAGCTCTGGAATGGTCATCGTGGCGACGATGCCGGTGAGACAATCAAGCACGAAATGTCCGTAATTTTCCCCGCCTCCAGGCATCGTGACGAGAGCACGCTCTAGTCTGGGCAGGTTCGGCGGCGGATCGAAAGTGATGCCGTCTCTTGTCCTTTTCATGTGACGAAGCAGCCGCAACGGCCTGCCTGGCGCCGAGCTTCGAATCTCGTCGACCGCGGCTTCCATGGCATCCCCGGTGGCGGAAATAACGGCGCCGGCCCGGAAGTAGAAACCATCCTGCAGTCGAAACAGCTCGACTGCACGTCCGGGAACGATCGGATCATCTTCCCACCAGTCGGGGGAGGGACCACCTGCCTTACCAAATCGATGGCCTGACCATTCGCTCACCCGCCGAGATACCTGTGGAAGGAGTTCGCATCGGCCGCTTCGCACGGAAATGCCTCGCAGAGCGGCCGGGCTAGGATAGGCCGGTAGGGTACTCTCACTGACGATTTTGAACGCGCTGGCAGTTTGATCGTAAAGCCAGGAATGAACGTTTGCCGGGAGCGTTCGGTAACTCAACTCTTTTATATGCTGCCGCACCCGTAATACGAGCATGTCCCAGCATGAGGCGACCCGAATCAACCGATGCATAACCATGCTTTGTAGAATGCAAAGTACGAAAGCGGGGAAAAATCGATCTGTAAGCTGCAACCCGCGGGTGGTCAAGCTATTGTGTGCGGCAAGTGCGGCAACGAGATCGGCCGCCGATCGGTCGTTATGGTCATTCGCGTCGTTCACGCCACAACCCGCCATGTCAGAAATCAGGAAAACTTCCGACGTGAGGCGCTATCTATGGTCGCGTGGTTCACCGGCAACCGGGTGCGACAGACTAACTAACTGCATCTACTAAACAAATTCGGACCAGCCGCTACGGGCCGCCCTGCAACTCGCCGACCGCGGCAGCCTCGATCTAGGTCTAGATGATCCAATTGATCCGCCCTTGCACGCTACGACAATTGCTTCAACATCGTGCAGGCGTCCCGAACTACGGCTCGCGTCAATAGCAGCCGCTAGAATCACAGATGGTGTGTACGTTCCAAGACGTTTGAACCGGAGGGCACGGCGATGGAACCGCACCGTGACGGCGCGCCGCCGTTAAAGGCGTCGTGCGCGCCCGCTTTTGAGCGAGCTTCCGTTGCGCCATCGCAATAGCGTCTAACTCAGGGAGTTAGGTCCGATTCCTTTCGCGAAGCAAAGCTGGCATCGCGCATATTCAACCGCCATGCTCCGACAGCGCCGAGCGACTTATCTCCGACAGTCCGCGCGTTACTTGGCTCTAAAAAAGTCTAATTCCTTCATCCAGCCCGATAGAGGTTTTTCGTTGCCTGTATAATCGACCTCAAGCCAACCGTCTTTTTGTGATCCGATACCAATACCATCGCTTTTGACGAGATATGCTTTGCGATGATGTTCGGTTTGAGGACTATCATAAAAGTAAGCCTTTGCAGCTCTAACAATCCGGACAGACTTCCATGGGTATGCTTTGATTAGATCAAAATCAGCGGGATTCTGGTCTGCCATACGTTCCAGCATCCACCGTGCTCTTTCTTGAGAGAGATCAGTAAACGGGTCGGCGCAGGCGCTGACAATTGTCATAAAATTTTATTGTTTTCTATTCCAGGAAAATATATTTCAACCTGGCGAGATTATTATCAAACTTTCATTTAAGATAAAACATACAATTAAATTGACCATTCCCAGTTTCGCTATGTAAATATCCGCTTACTATATTTCTTTTGGGTTCATAACCTACAATCAATCCAGCATAATTGCCTGATTGTACTGGGGCTTCCTCGCCTCGCGCGGCAAAACAGCATCCGAGCACGGAAATTGCGAAAGCCAAAATCCAGAACCGGGCGTCGGTCGGCAGCACCACGAGACGCAGTCCATTCCTATCCGCATATTCGCCCGGCCGCCCGGCCGAGCCGTCAGGACTTTCACCGCAACCAAACCGAAGGCTTTTCTGGGCATTTGGATGGTATCCCCCCAATGCGCCCTCTTATAGTCAAGTGAAACGGTGGCGCCACAGGCGCAAAGCGGCGGACAGCTGCCGCGTCATTGACAGATTTTCGACACGCGGAGGTTCTGGCGAGAGCAAACATAATCGGTCCCAGTACAGTTCACGGCAAACCGCCCCTAGCCCCCCCTAGCCCCCAATCTCGCCACCGGCGGCAACGGCCTATGCATTCCTCAAGTTGCGTCGACGAGCTGCCGACCCCATTTGGTTTGAACGCGCACGCGCATTCCCCATGTCGGCCCTATCCCAATGTCGCGAGGCGCGCAAAACACTTTGGCCGTGGCCGATACTCGCTCTGGACCGACAATGTCGGCCTGGCCGTCTAGCTGTGGGACGGCTTGAGAGCCCATGCGGCGCTTTCCAATCGTCCCCATTCTCTGAGTCGTGTGTGATGCTCGCCCGGCTCATTTTTGACGGATCACCCTATTGATAGGTCATCCGCGCCCGGCCCTGCTATAACCCCGACAACACGATCGATCGCAATCGTGTCTGTCAGATCGTGTTAGTTCAGGAGGAGATGCCATGCAGATTTCACGACGCGATGTCCTGGGCGCTGGGGCGCTGGCGCTGACTGCGACCGAGACATTCGGGGGTTGGGAGCCGAGCGAGCGCTATCCGGACCCGGCCATCAAGGCGCTCGATCCGAGTTTTCTGAAATACCGGGTTTTCAACGCCAGTGTCGAGCGGCTTTTCACGGGCGCGCGCTGGAGCGAAGGGCCGGTTTGGTTCGGCGACGCGCGCTGCGTGCTATGGAGCGACATTCCCAACAACCGCATCCTGCGGTGGGACGAGGAGACCGGCGGCACCACCGTGTACCGCAAGCCGTCGAACTATTCCAACGGCAACACGCGCGACCGCCAGGGCCGCCTCATCACCTGCGAGCACGATGCGCGGCGCGTGACGCGCA
>JASHYD010001372.1 GCA_030043175.1 Xanthobacteraceae bacterium
GATGTGCGTTCCTTCCTGCGTGAGCGCTTCGGCGAGGACGTCGTGATGCCGCCGGTCCCGGCAGAGCGCTCGCTGTTTGGGCGGCGCACGCCGGGCGTGACCGGTATTGCGCCGGAGGCACTCCTTCGGCTCGGCCTCGAGCCGCATGGACTGGTCGACGACTTCATATCGGCGCTCGAAGCACGTGCCATGTGGGCCAAGTTTGGATTGTGACCGCGTGCCCAACAGGGCATTTCATCAGGCCGCTTCTCGCCGCCCGCTCGTTTTGTCATCTCCTGGCCAGGACGATCTGCTCAATACCCCAGCCTCACAGTGCCCTGGTCCACGCCGTTCACGGTTCCCTTGAGCAGCCATTCCAAGGACGCCTGGAAGAGCAGCCGGTGATTTTTCTCCCACATGGCGTTATGCGACGAGCACGCGAGGTCGACCAGAACTTTGGATTTTGAGCCGAGGTCCGCATAAAGGTCCTGCACCCGACCAGGCTGCACCTGCCCGTCATGGGCGCCGGTGATCATCAGGGTTGGCGTCTTCGTCGCGGCCACCATGGCGGCGGTCCAACCCCAGTTGGTTACGTTGGGGGCGCGACGCACGCCAGAGCCCCAGGTCGCCCCAACAGGATCCGACTCGAGCATCGCCTGCCATACGGCTTTAAAAGTGCCAGGCTCATACTGCTCCGGGCACCCGACCTGGCGGTTCCACAGCGCGGCCAGCTCGTCACGCGACTGGGTGTTCATGGTGGCGCCGACCGACGGCAGCGGTGTCGGTGGCGTAGCGGACGTGTCCCGGCTGTAGGCTGGCGCGAGCAGCACAAGCTTGGCAACTTTGTCGGGATTCTGCGCCGCATAGCCGGCGGCGCGTGGGCCGCCCAACGACCACGACACCATGCTGACCTGCGCTGCGCCGCGCAGGGTACGCAGGTGGTCCACCACGGCGGTGATATCGTTCCAGTCCGACGCCATGGTGGTCATCTGCTGTCCATAGGAGGGCGCGCAGACTTCGGCGCGTCCTTGCGGCGCGAGCGCGAGCTGCTGAGCTGGCGAGAGATTGCATGGATCGTTCATGGCGGCCGGTCGGGTGGAGCGGCCATAGCCGGTGGTGTCCATCGCAAAGGTGTCGAACCCGGCCTCAGCGAGGTACTCCATCCAGCTGTAGTCCTGGTACGGTACGTCGAAAGCCACTTCCGCCGGGGTGCCGGCGCCGTGGATGAACAGTACGACACGGCTCGCAATGCTTCTTTCACGTAGCGCACCTGCCGCTCGCACGACTTCCCGCACATAGATCGGCGTCACCTGGTCGGCAATCGCCGGCACCGTGGAGCGAACGCCAACGTAGTGGTCAACCCGGAGCACACGCTGGTCATCTTCGGCCGCGGCGAGCGGTGCGATGCCATGGGCGAAGAGGAGGGCGGCAACGAAACCCGGCACGCATAATGGAATCTTCATCGCGTTTCCCCTTTGTATTGGCCAGATGGCTAGGGACCCCGCCTCCACCCGCATGGGCCGCAAGCAGGGGTGCGTAGCGGGATGCCGATTGGCAACAGTGCGACGCCCCGCAACCACAGATATTCGAATTTCAAAATCGCCGAACTTAGGCAACTGGCGACTTAGGTGAATCGGTTTGGCGGCCCATTCGTGCACGAGATATCGCTCGGGCACACGTGAACGTAGCACTTAAGGTTCTGATTGCCTTAGTTCGTCGCGGCCGCGACCGAGCGCGGGATGATGTATCGGTCGAGCCGGCCTGAGCGCTCGTGGATACTTTTCCATTTGTTGATCGCGAAATCGATCACTGCCAGCGCCGCGGTGGGGAATTTTTCCCGCAGCCGTTCGCGCAATTCCACATCGCCCGCCGCTATCAGCAGCTCAGCGGCTTCTTGCAAACCGGGGTTGTGACCGATTACGAGCAGCGTGCGTGCGGCTTCGTGCTGGGCACGAACCACCGACAAAATCGATTGAGACGTTGCCTCGTAGAGCCGCTGATCGAAAACGACATCCATATTGGCTGGCCATTGGGTGGCAATTCCGGCCCAGGTCTCGCGGGTGCGGCGCGCCGGCGAGCACAAAATGCGGTCGGGGATGAGGGAATGGTGCGCCATGTAGGCTCCCATCAGGCGCGCAGCTGCTTGGCCGCGCTCGCTGAGCGGACGCGCGGCGTCTTGCATCCCGGAAGACGGCCAACTCGATTTGGCGTGGCGCAGGAACATGAGACGGAGCATGACGCAAACTTTCGTGCTGCAATCAATCTAAGGCATGTCTGGTGACGTTGGAATTCGCACTGGTCGCGGAACCGATCTTTCCGGGTGCGACGCAATATCGCCGTGAACGGACATTCATGTTAGCAGTTATTGTTATCTCGCCGGGCGCCGGTCGTTCTGGAGCGCGCGGGCGGCCCCTATCCGCCCGCGATGGTTGCACCAGCGAAACTGTCGTGCGGCGAAGCTGACGATGGGCTCAACCCATGAACGGGCTTGCCGGGGGGCCGGCAGGCGGTAGGGGAGCGCGGGCGGACCCGCGCGCAGGGGAAGGTCGGCCGGACGGGCGACACAACACAATCAGCGCGGGCTGTGAGGCGAGATGGCTGACGACAGTCAATCCGAATACGGAGCAACGTGGTACTGCGGAGTGACGCCGCTCTCACCGCCGCGGGCACCGCTCAACCACGATCTGGATGTGGACGTCTGCATCATCGGTGGAGGTCTTGCGGGCTTGGCGGTAGCCCGCGAGGTGGCCCGTCGCGGCTGGTCGGTGGCGCTCCTGGAGGCGCGCCGTATCGCCTGGAACGCGTCTGGTCGCAACAGCGGCCACGTGTTGCCCGGCTATTCGGCGCAGATTGAAAGGATTATTGAGCGGATCGGCCTGCCAGCCGCCAAGGCGCTGTGGGAACTGTCACAGTCCGGCGTTGACGACGTGCGCGAGGCCATCGCGGAAATCGGCGAAGTCGGCATCATCGACGGCAAGGGCTATCTCGAGGTGTTTAAGAAACCGGACGCCGAGCGCGCGCTGAGCCGAGTGAGGCTGTTCGAGCAGGAAATGGGAATCGCGGTCGAGGCCTGGCCGATGGAGCGGGTCCGTGATGTGCTCAAAACCAGCTGCTATTTTGAGGCTATCCATTTTCCCTACGCATTCCAGATCAATCCATTGGCCTATGCACTCCGTCTCGCCGATGCAGCCGAGCGAGCCGGCGTGCGTATCTTTGAGAATACGCGAGCTGTCGCTGTAGACCTCGCCGGCGTGCGCAAGCGGATTGAGACGGCGCATGGGCGTGTGCGTGCCGCTCATGTGGTGCTGACCGGCAATGTTCATCTGGGAAGCGTTGCCCAGCTCCTGTCCGATACGCTCGTTCCTATCACCGCATTCACCGGAGTAACGCGGCCGCTTGGCAAACGGCTCGCCGAGGCAATTACGTTCCGCGGCGCGGTAAGCGACTCGCGGTACGCCGAGGACCATTACAGGATCGTCGGTGGTGACCGCCTGCTGTGGAGCGGAAGCGCTTCCTTGGGGCCGCGTTCGAGGTGGACACAAAAATGGCTTGAGCGGGCGCTCTGCGCAACCTATCCGCAACTCGGACGGGTGCAATTCGAATATTTCTGGCCGGCCGAGATGGGGCTTGCGGTTCATCGCATGCCGCAGATCGGCGAACTCAAAGCCGGCGTCTGGCTTGCCAGCGCATTCGGCGGCCAGGGGCTCAACACCTCCGCTATGGCGGGCCGCCTCATTGCGCGGGCCATCGCGGAAGGCGACGATACCTGGCGGAGCTTCCTGCCGTTCGAACTCGTTTGGGCGGGTGGCCGGCTCGGTCGCGCGGCCGTGCGAGCAACGGCCTGGTGGCGGCGGCGACAATCGCAGTTCGACCCAATAAAATCAAAGGCTTACGAAACCATCAACCGGCGTACCGCAAAACTACGTCACAAATTGAAGAAGGCCCCGGTCGCGGGAATCGATCCCGCTGTTCGGCCTATCGAAGCGCCACAGGCGGTCGGCGGGGCCCATGGCGGGCGGTCCGAAGATAAGCCGTTGCGTCCAGCACGGGGGCGCGAGCTTATTTAATGTCATCTGTGCTGCAACGAGCGATCGCTGCCGCGCGGCGGAGCGGATTAAGCCCACGAGCTTCACGATCAACGGCGATCAGTTGATCCGCCGACCTGTGCAAAGCTGAGCACCAATTGCGCAAGTCCGCAACGGCACTTGCTGACCGGTTTCATCATCTGTTGTGGCGAGGTGTCTTAGAGAGGCGCGAGCGGAGTCTCGCTCAACGGGCCTGCGGGTTAGACGCGTATTATTGTCCCCACGTTGCAAATGCCTCGGTGAACGCACGCTCGCCAGATATCCCCTTCTCGATGGCGACGATGGCTCGCCTCCCATCGCTATAAACCACCGGGATGTCGAACCAGGATCGCTCCTTGAGGAGCTCGATATTGCGCTGCATGTCGGCGCGGACCGATGAGAGCCCGATCAGAAAGAAATTGTTGGTGACCTTGACGGCGACGCCATTGAGCGGAACCCCGCGCGCCGTCTCACCTTCCTTCATCAATATGCCTGGAATATTCGTGATGCCGCCATGGAGAAAGTCGGGCGACAACGTAAATACGATCTCGATTTTATGGCTCGCGGGAAGCTGCTTGTCGTCGTTGCGTCGCAGCGACAAGCGCGCCTGGACCTTCTGTTGCGGAATTTCGATTTCCGCTCGCACAATGACGTCAGGTTTCTGCCCTGGGCCGGGGGCAACCGCCTCCGTTCGCCAGACTGTGGAGCCAACGAGCTGCGTTCCGAAATTCCCCTCGTAAAGCACAACCTTCTGCGCACGAGCGGCGGTGATCAGGCAGAGGATCAACAGCGTTGCGAGGTGCACGGGCTTCATTGGGCGTTCCTTTCCGGCGCGGCGAGAGAACGCGACCCAGGCCAATCAAAACTAAGGGTTAAAAGAGGTACGATGAAGAATGCGCACCCGCATACCTTCGTACTCGGACGGCAGCAGGAGTACGTTCTCAGTGATCCAGAAGGTGATTTCAGGCAGCGGGAAGTCGGTGTTTAAAAACTCATCCTTGTAGATGCTTCTACCATTACTGACCTTACAAGTGATAGTGGCTTCATGAGCGTCATCAACCACCAACGTCCACACCTGAAATGGCTTCGTAGCGATCTTATATTCCAGCTGCATACTTACGATGTAATCGATCAGCCAGTACGCCTTCGCCTCTTCAGCTACTTTCTTGACACCTTCGGTGTAGGTGATGGTCCTAACCAGACGGTGCCTGTACAACCTATCAAGCCCAGTAAATTGATCCTGTGTGCCCTTCGTCAACATTTTAACCGCGTATTCCCTTTTGCAGCAAAGGTCCCCCGGCGAAACCCAACGGAACGACTATCGACCGCTCGGGGCAGCGGCGTACAACACGGAGCGCGTCAGGTTTCCGACGCAAAGGCGACACTGCCGCGACAACGTACAAAGGGGTAAGCAGTTCCTACAGGGATGATCACAACCGGGTCTGTTTCAGAAGACATGGTTTAGAGAAATGTGGTGGAAGGCGGCAATCCGAAACTGTCGGATAGTCCAGCCCTGCTGGTGGGCGTTTTCTACACCGCTCCGGCCTCGGGCTAGCGGTAACTTCGCGCAGTGTCGGATGTTTCGATCACTCGCGCAACCTTCTCGAAGGAACATCGCCACGCTTTGATGGAACGCTCAGGCGCAGCTCCCGGGCACCTGAAGTTCGATGGAGGTGACCGGGACAATATATTGCTTTGTTGCGGTCAGGAAGTTGTTGAACCAACGCTTTTGATCAGCGTTCGGAGGCCCATGATGGCCAAGATAGGCGGGCGAAGGCTGGCACGACCCAATCGATCGCAACCTCCGCTTCGATACACCGACAGGTTTCCAACA
>JASHYD010001373.1 GCA_030043175.1 Xanthobacteraceae bacterium
TAACCCTTGCCGATTTCCTTGAGGAAGTTGCCGTTCTCGTCGAACTCGAACAGGCGCGTATTGGCGCTGCGATGATAGACGAAGATGTGACCCTTCGAGTTGGTCGCCACGGCGACCGATTCGCCGAGATACTCGCCCGGGGGCAGCTTGAGCAAATTCGGCACCGACGTGTAGGGGATTTCCGACACGTTCTGGGCCTTGGCCTTTTGCTGTGCGAGCGCGGGACCAACCCACAGCATGACGACAATACCGCAAACCGATGCGACGCAGCGCTTCATGAGGACCTCCCGGGCAACCGTTGCTTGAATTTTGCTCTATCGATGGACGTGCGTGTCGGCAATTTACGCCAAGAGGCCGGCCGTCTCAACCCATCGCAGGTACGTAGCCGGAGCGAGCGCACGGTAACCCAGGGCAGACCATTTGCGATCGCGACGCCGGCGTTGCCGGCTTACGCTACGCTCCCAGGTCGGTTGAACAGCCCTCGGTCGCCTCCAACCGCGACGATGAGATCGCCCTTGTTACGGAACGATATTCAGGTGCCGCTCGGAGATCATGTAGGCGCCCATCGCGCCTGGGAATCGCTTCACGCCGAAGCCCTCGACCATGAATTTCGCCTCGGCGGCCCTGGCGTGCACGAACACCACATCGGCGTCGCCGCGCCGGGCGGTATCGAGCGCCTGGCCGGTGCCTTGCGCCACCACCTTGACGTCGATGCCGGTTTTCGCCTTGAAAAGCGGCAGCAGATAGCCGAACAGGGCGGAATTCTCCTGCGCGAATGCGCAGCAAGCAAATCCACTCGTCGCAGCAACGACGGCAGCGAGCAGGAAACGACGAGTTGGCATCGGCGGGCCTCACGTCCTGGATCAGCACTAATGCGGCTTGCCGGCGTCCTTGGGATCGGCTCCCTTGGCGTCGGCCTTGCCGGGCTCGTCTGGGCATTGCTTTTCCGCCGCGGCTTCGTGGAGTTGCCGTAATTCGGACTGCACCGTCCGGTAGTCTGGTTCATAGACGAACATGTTCACGGCAGATCCGCCGGTGCCGGCGCTGGCGCGATCCATAAGGCCGCGTAACTCTCGCTCGCGCGCTTGCGTGGCGACCAGGCGTTTGGCGATGTCCTCGCAGCGCAAAAATTGAAATTTTGCCGGCGCCATAAACGGGTCGCCAATGATATTGAGTGATGTCGTGCACCCGCCAAGTGACGCCACCAACAGCGCCGCTGCCGTTCCAAGCTTTGTCCGCATCAGCGCCCACGTCCTTTGCTGCTTGTTCGCTGTCCGCTAACGCGGCCTGAAATAAAGGCGGTTTAGTGTCCTTAATGGCCCAAATTCTTGCCGCCGCATTCCTCAGACGACCGCTGGTGGCTGGTGCAACATCGCCCGGCGTACAGCCGGCTTCGACCTTGCAGCCTTCGCACAATTGCGATTTCGCGAGGCCCGTGTAAGGGTCGCGCCCCAATTTACTAGGACCGACACGATTTATGGCACGCGACCAAGACGACATGACGCCAATCGAGACGCGTGACGAAATGGTCGCGTGGCTCGCGGCCGGCGAGAAGCCGCGCGAGCGCTTTCGCATCGGCACCGAGCACGAAAAATTTGCTTTCACGCTCGCTCACCATGCGCCGGTGCCGTATCAGGGTACGCGCAGCATCCGAGCGCTGCTGGAGGGAATGCAGTCGCTGCTCGGCTGGGAACCGATCATGGAGGGACCGCATATCATCGGTCTCTCGGATGTGACCGGCGGGGGCGCCATCACGCTCGAGCCCGGCGGGCAAATGGAACTATCGGGTGCGCCGGTGGCCACGGTCCACCGGACCTGCTCGGAGCTGATGGCCCATTTGGCGCAACTGCGCGAGGTCGCAGAACCTCTCGGCATCGGGTTCCTCGGCCTCGGCATGACGCCCAATTGGAGCCGCAGCGAAGTGCCGACGATGCCCAAGGGCCGCTACCGGATCATGACGGCTTACATGCCTAAGGTCGGTAACCTCGGCCTCGATATGATGTACCGGACCTGCACGGTGCAGGCCAATCTCGACTTTTCGTCGGAGGCCGACATGGTGAAGAAGCTGCGGGTGTCGCTGGCGCTGCAGCCGGTCGCCACCGCCCTCTTCGCCAACTCACCATTCACCGCAGGCAAGCCGAACGGCTTCCTATCGTTCCGCTCCGAGATCTGGCGCGACACCGATCCCGACCGCTCCGGCATGCTGCCATGGGCGTTCGAGCCCGGCATGGGCTATGAGCGCTGGACCGACTATGCGCTCGACGTGCCGATGTACTTCGTCAAACGGGGCAGCCGCTATATCGATGTTTCCGGCCGCTCGTTCCGCGACCTTCTGGCCGGAAAGCTCGCCGAATGTCCCGGAGAGCGCGCCACCGTCTCGGACTGGGCAAACCATCTGTCAACAATTTTCCCGGAGGTTCGGCTCAAGCGCTACCTCGAGATGCGCGGCGCCGACACCGGCCGGTGGGCGCGGTTGCCGTCGCTCACGGCGTTCTGGGTTGGCCTGCTCTATGATGACGCCTGCCTCGACGCCGCGTGGGATATCGTCAAGGGCTGGACGGCCGAAGATCGCCAGAGGCTCCGCGACGACGTGCCGCGATTAGGTTTCCGGGCCACCATCCGTGGCCGCGATCTCTTGACGATTACGCGCGAGACGCTGGCGCTCGTGCGCGCCGGACTTGCACGGCGTAGGAAGTTTGATCCCTACGGCGCCGACGAGACGCGATACCTCAAGCCGCTCGAAGAATTGGCCGACCTCGGCGAAACGCCGGCCGAGGAACTCTTGCGCAAGTTTTATGGCGAGTGGGGTGGGTCGGTTGATCCGGTATTTCAGGAATATGCGTATTGAGCGCTGCGCGACCTACTCGGATTGAGCACAGCAAAATCGAGACTCGCCCTCACTGGTCGAACCTTGGCGCCGCAGGGGTGCGGGAATCGGGCGCGAAGGGGGAGTGATGTAAAAAGCTGTGCCAGGAGATGACA
>JASHYD010000143.1 GCA_030043175.1 Xanthobacteraceae bacterium
AACGAGAGGCTGAGCAAAGTTGTAGTGGCTTTGACGCTTGCAACCTGACGCCTTGACGGACGGCCGCTTCGGGTCAACAACGGCTATGTCGGCCGTTCGACCGGCACGTCCGCAGTACCTCGGATAGCCGACGACCTTGGTGCGCCGCGCAAGTCGGCAGATGCGGGCCACTTCCGGACTACCGCAATGCAAACAAACAAGACCAATCTAGGCCCGTTAGGGCAGTCTCTCACTCTCAAGATTGCCGCGTCAATCTTCGCTGACGCCACAATGACGGCAATTCTCAGTGTTTACTTGCATACAGCCCCGACCGAGATTTCGCGACCGCCAAAACCCCGCAACCGAGTGGCTCACCGTTTCGGTCCAGCCGCCAAATCATCGAGCAAATCGAAGCCTTTCACTGATACCGGCAGATCATCTCCCATTGCGGAGATTCCCCGCGTTGGTCCCCGCCACTGTAACTTCTCAATTCTTCTCCTCGGAGATCTCCGGCGGCGCCGCAAAAGCGTTTCAACATCAACCTCCCCGGAGCGCAGGAAGTCAAGAAAATCAAGCCCTTGGTATTCGCAGGTTTGCGCGACGCTTAAAAGTGTCAAGTACTCGTCGACGCCCTTCTTGGAAGACGATCCGGAGATCACATCCCGCAGCTTCGCGAACGCCTTGATGGCATGCTCGGCGTTATTGTTGTTCCATGGTACATCGTCGTAGTGTAAAAACGTAAACAGTTTGTCGCGATTTTTCTGGAAGCGCTGTTGACACTTTATAGCCGACTCACTTTTGAAGTGCGACGTATCTAAAAACTCGTAGAACAGCTTCACAGCGGCCAAGTGTTTACGAAGGTATCTTTTCCTCAGCCCACGCTGATCGATCGTATCAACCATGGGTTTCAACAAGCCAGCGAAGCCGACGGCGATTGATTTCATCTCCGTATCGAACGGCTTGTTAAGGATCTCATCATTCAGATCACGCATCAAGTGGATAAGACATTTCTGTTGAGTACACTTGATCGTGTCGTACGCCGTATAAAAATCCGACACGAGGACCCCACAGAACTCCCTCAACAAGTTACGAATGATTTCACCATCACGTCTATCAGCTAAGATATACACTACCTCCTTAAGATTTGTCAAAACCCAGACGTAAGCTAAGTGTCCTTTGATATTGGCGTGAGTTTCGTCGGCGTGGATGAGAGTTCCATGGATAAGCCGGTCAAGAATCTTCCTCTTGGTGACGGCGTAATATTGTGCGGTTCCGCACTTAAAGTCGTGTAAGGTGCCTGTCGATAAGTTGAAGCCGTATAGCCTGTTCATGCTTTTCATTATGGTACTTTGGGAGATGCACAGGCCAACGATATGGTAGATAAAATAAGCGACTATATTCCATCCCCATCTTCGTTGGTGTCTCAAATACCACTCGTGCACGTTATACTCGTGCGCGCAGCTGCGGCAGAAGTACGTTTGAAAGATATATTTTACGGACCTTCCCTTCACGCTGCCTCTGCCAAAGATTAGGTCTTGAACGGTTCTAGAACGTAGATGGGCTTTTCTACGCCCTCGTTTTCCACATTTCGGGCAAGAAACTGGAGGCTTGAACACGACCAGGATCTCGGCTTTCTTAACGGGTCTCCGCGTCGCAGATCGCTTGATCGTTTTTCTCTTTGCGACCCCTGAGCGAACGAAGACCCGATCCCGCTGGTAATTCCACCGAGCAGCAGTGTTGACGATCTCTAGCTCTGTTAGCGGGCTTTTGAAAGGGCGCCAGTTGGATGTCAGACTCTTTCCTACGGATTCCAAACGGACGATTTCAGGCCCGTGACTGGCGCCGTAGGTGGCAAATTCCGGTTGAGATAGCCGGCGGAGCGTCCGGACGATCAGGCACAATGCTTCGCAATCTTCCCTATTGTAAGCAATCAGCTTCTCCTGCACCTTCGGATCGCCGGACGACTCCCAATCGTGTCGCCAAATAACGGATTGAAGTCCAGAGAATGAAGGGTCGCCCCACTCGAAGCCTAGGTAGCGAGCGATCTCTTTAAGTCCGTTTGAATAAGTTGGAAAATATACTTGCGCAAAAACAAAAGACAAGATATTGACGGCATTTGAGATTGCCTGTGCTGCGGCTGAGTCCTTCGATGGACCGCCGTATCTATCGCACATTCTTTTTAAGAATGTCGTTTCAAAACTTCCATAGTGAATTAAAACCGGGCGATCGATGCCAGAGATGGTATTAAGGAAGAATTTCCATACGCGTTCCTCATCAGCCTCCGTGTCAGCCCAGAAGCTATGACGCGTAATCCCGTTGGCATCCTCCAAGTGAATACCAACTAAATAATATCGATCACGATCTGGGAGACCATCAACATCAAAATATACAGCCGTTCCGTCGATGCGAAGTTGCGGATCGCCGACAATATGTACTTTCTTTTCACGTATCGCAAGCGCTTTCAACGAGTGGTGATATTTCTCCGGTTTCGTAGAGAATCGTTTAGTTCGGCGCCGCGGTCGAAAGGTATAGGAGAGTTGGCTGACGGTAAAAATTCCTTTGCCATTTAGGCGCGCTCGTTCCTTGTTCGGCATATTGGCGAGAAGGCTGAGGTCGTCCTTGTCTATTGCTTTTTTTCTGCAGCGGCTTTGGAAACCGCACTCGGGGCAATGCTTGTTCAGGATCAAATCCGGCGCAGACGAGGAGGATAGCAGGTGGGCAATTTGGCCAACTATCTTGTTGACAGTGCGCGATAAGGCGCCGGCGTTTAGCTTAGAAGTCGTTCCCTTGTCGCCATGAATGATTTTTGCGATACCGACCTTTGCACCCAAGGCCTTTGCAAGTGCAAGCGCTTCAAAACCGGCGATCAGTTTGTCTGAACGAGATAATTTGTTCTCCGGAACAAAACGGATCGGCATGAATTGGGATGATTGAACCGTCCCATCTAATTGCGCTCGTTGGACGGCGTGAAGAAATGCCTCGTAGTGTTGGGCTCGAACAGTTTGGTTGAAGGCAAAATCCCAGAGAGCGCCCTTCCACTGCCCCCGGTTTGGTTCGCCCCCATCGATTGTTTGAGAGTGACCCACCTTGAGGCGCTGAAGGCCACGGAGACGATATGACTCGCGCCGTATCGCGCTCCAGATTGTATAGTCGTTTTCAGTCGCCACTTCACCAATGGACTGGAGATAACACTTGGTGGGACAATGCAGATACGACTCGAACAATCGGGACGTAACCAACTTCGCCTTCTCAGACGGGGGCTCGCACATAGCCACTTAGGATACAAGTTTTGCCAAATTGTGAAAGCGATTCCGCCTGGTCGAACTGCCCTCCAATGGCGCAAAGCGCGGAGCGCTGCCGAAGCCTAGGCCGGAACATTGTCTTGAATGCTGCGATGCGCCGCCAACGGCTGCAACGGGTCATTTTGAGACCAAATCGGACGGGTTCTCGTTGCGCTTCTATTGGTCTGATGCTCCTGCATGAGCTGACGTTCTACATGGATTCGGCATGAAAGATGCCGCCCGCCGTCGTCACGCTCCGTTCTGTAGGCGCGACCTCGCAACATCACTGAGATGCGTCCCTCGACGCCGGTTCGGAACCTGCTCGCCGTCGAGCATCCGAGCCCGCCGGTCACCCCCGGTGGGCTTTTCTTTGCCCCGGTGCTGGCGCCACAACGCCGAGAAATGCTATTTTGCGCCGGAAAGTAGCTATCGGACACCGAACAGACCGAGATCGACCGACTTTCCCATCTGGAAATAACCGATCGGGGAGGGATGAACCGCATCCCCGCAATTATACGCCGGACTGATGAGGTTCGGATCGGTCGGGCTGCGCACGACTTTGTCGAAATCGATCACCGAGTCGAAATTCGCCTCCTTCCGAATCCAGTCGTTGACCTGGTTTCTAATCTTGCTCTTGCTGTCATTCCAGGCCGTGTTATGCCGGGGAATGATGGTTGCGCCGATGATCTTGATTCCGCGCGCTTTCACCCGCGATATGATGTCCTTCACCCCGCCGATGATCTGATCCGCGGATGCTTCGCGCGCGATGTCGTTGGTCCCCATGAACAGCACTACATGGCTCACACCTGCGTGTGAGAGGACGTCCCGGTCGAGGCGTTCCATC
>JASHYD010001374.1 GCA_030043175.1 Xanthobacteraceae bacterium
GCACCGCCAGCGTCGTGGTCACTCCCGCGCGGCGAACACCCAAAATCATTGCGAGTTGGTCATGGGTGACTGGAACCACTTTTTCGTCTAAACGATCGGAGGCAAGAAGCAGCCATCGGCACAGCCGTTCCTCAAGTTGGTGACGAACGTTGCACAAGGCCGTTTGTGTATTTTGAATAAGAAGCGCGTGAACATAATTAAGCAAATGTTGCCGCACCAGTGGGGCTTCTTCCATAACGCACCGAATATCGTTGGTGTTGATTCTCAAAGCTTCGCCCGGCACCACCATCAGGCATCGATTGGGCGAACGCATAGTGCCCAGCACTGCCGCCACACCTATAAAGCCGAAGCGACCAACTATTGCGACCTCGACCGGCCCATCGCGGCAGGTCCGCGCAAGTCGTGAAGCTACTCCTCGCTCAATAAAATAGACGTGTTCGATCGGTCGGTGATGTTCCTGCAAAATTGCCTTTTGTTTCAATGTGATTGGCTGCAGCTTGGGACGAAGGCGCTCAAAGAGCGGTGGGGCCATGCAGGCCAAAATTCGATTCCGCACAACGGTGGGCGAAACAGGCATGGAACAGCCGACGGATGGAAGAGCCGATAGCAAGGCTTGTCGCGCGATTTTCGGCGCCAAAAGTCTAGGCCGTTGCGAAGTGACATGCAACGGCTCGCACGGCGGGCATTTGCCAAATCGAGAAATCGAGCTACCACCTATTTTTTCAGAGATTACAACCGTCAGCACGCTGAGGGTCGGAAGCCGGTTCCCTTTGAAGGCCAAACTCGGAGACTGTTACCATCAGACCTCGCACCATCTCCAGATCAGCGCGCTTGCTTGAAACCATTGCCGAGCGCGCCGCTGACCGATTGCGGCGATCTGACAACATGCAACACAACAGGCGCGTACTTCGGGCTGCTAGAGAATTAATGGCTGATTTCAAGCCTGACACGCCCCGTACCCCTAAACCCAAGGGCTCGCATGACCGCCAGCGTCAAATCTATCACTCGACCGCGAACGAACGGGCCGCGATCGTTCACTCTAACCACCACAGACCTGCCGTTGCTGATGTTTGTTACGCGAACCATTGTTCCAAAAGGGAGAGTTCGGTGTGCGGCGGTTAATGCGCTCGATGTGACGCGTTCCCCGCTCGCAGTCCGCGAACCGCTCTTGCCAGAATAAGCTGACGCGATGCCGGATTGCACGAGCGAGGAGCTGTTTGCTGGTGAAACAGTTGCAGCGAGATAGCTGACCACAGCGGCTACGGCTAATCGTCGTTGCAACATCTTACCTCTCCCAATGGCACCTTCGATGTGCCGTCGCCCTTCCCCGCGCACCGCCGCGGCTTCGCGGATTGCACTTCTTTGCAAGGGAACGATTCGGAGGCGCCGCGAGGAGGGGGCGGCGCAGCGGCCACCGAGAGGTCCTTCCGCCTGACGGACGCGGGTTCGCGAAGCGCCATTCGTTCGGCCGAGGTGCCTCACGCCCATCGGCAAGCATGACCAACTCCTCGGCCTCAGCCAGAGAGCCGTAATGCAGCGCCATCTGCAATTGGCCGGAAAATACTTTCGTTGAGGGAGCGTATAGTGCAGCGATAGCGCGACACTCGCCCGCCAGATCGCGGCACCGTCCTGTGCGACACAATGGACTCGACATGATATTTCCCCGACAGAATTGACGCTCTTGAGGTCACCAAGCAGAACGTAAAAGTTCTGAGGCATAAGTTTCTTGTTCCTGGTGCTCCTTTCGCACGTTCGCGTCCGATTTTTAGTGCGCCGATATGTCCGCCAGATGAGATAATTACCAGCCGCGGACGCGCGCGGTCGTCAGCGCCTTCGTTGCGTGCGGCTAGCGGTGTGTCCCGAGCATTCACCACCGTCTGCGCCAGCGCGGATATCCCAGGCCGCGCCCTGCAATTAGGCGGAGGATAAGCAGCAGCACGATTGCGCCTATAAGGGCGTTAAAAACCAAGGCAACAATACCTGCACCGAGATGGATATTTAGGCGCGGCAGCAGCCAATCACCGATGAGAGCGCCCAACCAACCCACTATTAAATCTCCAATTAGCCCGAACCCCGAGCCTCGCATCACTTGTCCTGCTAGCCAACCGGCAATCAGCCCAACCGCAATAATGACCAGGAGGCTCTCATTCGACAGATGCATGGTTCGCTTCTCCCAGAATAGGAAATGTCGACGCTTGCCCCGACCCAACTCCCTCTTCGCCAACATGCGAAAGAGCTCGCTCCGCGTACCGGTGGAGGTCATCACCTTGTTTGAACGATAGCATCCCAATCAACCAAAGAACACAGTATGCGGTGATGTGCATGAAGCAATAGGTGACGTACACGATCGTCACTGATACGATTAGATCTTGGAGGCAGCTAGTGAGGGTGAGCATAGCGCTGGACGTTTAAGCAGAGAGGCTGATTACGGTGTGCAAAAAAAGCCGGACGAAAGGTCATCCGTCAGGCCGGAATTGTCGAAACGGACAATGCCGGTCGGACCCCAGCGTGCCCAGCTCCGGAGCCGCAGCCAGCTTGCTGTAAAGCTCTGCCACTCGCCAGCGGCGGATTTTCTTTTCGGCTAACGGCGTAGAAAGTGCGGCGATGGCGCAACACTCATCCGCCAGATCGCGGCAGCGTTCTGCTCGATACAATCGAGTCGACATGAGACCTCCCCAGAAGAAAAAAAGGAGTGCCCGAGTTATGACGGCCACCAAACAGAAAAGCCGGTCGGGTAAGTTCTTGTTCCTGGCCTTGCTATCACACGTCTGCGAGTGATTTCTGGACTCCAATCACACAATCGCGAGCGAGCTAATTGCTCAACGGTCACAGACACTGGGCAGCAGCTTCATGATCAACTCCTGTGCGACCCGGGGATGCGCGTAGGCGATGCATGCATTGTCCACGTAGTGGTGTTGGAGCTTGCAGTTCTCGTACGCCTTTGCGGGCCACCGAGGTCTATCGTCGTCACGCAATTCCACGACCTGGTGACAGATATCGCAAGTCCAAGACCGCATGGTCGCTCTCTCATCCGCGAAGGCTTTAAGAAGAAAAGGCGGCCGGAAGGCCGCCCTCGGGGAACCTTTGCTCGGTCCTCTCTGCTCAGGCCGCAAGGAGACAAGGTCCCCGACGCTCTATTGAATAATTTCCACGATGCGAAGACTGCGCGATTCCACAAATCACCGGCTGATCGTCCACGATCGCATACCGGTAGCCCGGCCCGACATGGTACGCGCGAGGTAACGTGTAGAGCGTTACGCCTCGCCGTGGCAGCACCGCACCGACGCGCACATCGCCCTCGTACCGGAACGAGGGATAGTGCTCGCGGATGACATATTCGCGAAACCCCGGCCGTTCCTCGATGCCCAAGATGCCACCGATAGTACCAGTCGCGGCACCGAGCCCTCCGCCGACGATTGCCCCGAGAGGGCCGCCCGTTGCTTCGCCTGCAGCAGCACCGTCTTGGGCTCCTCGGATCGTGCCTTGTGCGTGTGCAGCATAGGGCCAGGCTGCGACAAAGAGTGTGGCGATCGCAAGCAAGCTCTTGTTCACGTTTCGCTCCTCGACCTTTGTTCGGACTCGTGCGCTCGGCGTCTTCGAATAAAGGCGGCATTTGATGGTTGACGGAGTGGTTAAGGCGTCAGCATGACGTCGAGCCCCAGCGCGACCCGCGTCCGGTCTGGCGCGGGTCGCGCGCTCACTGCGTCATTGTCTTTTATGGCATCGCGAAGCGATGTCGCCGCTACGCCTCGAAAATCGCGACTATTTCCATCGACCTCGGATCGACGACCACGATTTGCTCGCCGAGCATGAAGTATTCAAAGCCGCGCCATGCGGGTTCGATTTCCACGATGGTCCGCGGGAGAG
>JASHYD010001375.1 GCA_030043175.1 Xanthobacteraceae bacterium
ACTACATCGAGACCGTCGAGCAAAAGGATTTCTCTGACCAGGGCGGCACCGTGAAGCCGCGAGAGCGTTTCACCGGCGGCAGCACCAAGACCCCGGAACGGCGCTACGGCAGCCTCAAGGCCATCGATCCGATCACCGGCGAAACCAAGCTCAACAAGCGCCTGGAATACCCAAACTACGCCGGCGCCCTGGCGACCGCCGGCAATCTCGTTTTCCTCGGCCACTACGATGGCACGTTCTCGGCCTATGACGCCAAGACACTGGAGGAGGTGTGGAGCTTCAGCGTCGGCAGCGGCATCAACGCGCCGGCGATCAGCTACGCGGTCAACGGCAAGCAGTATATCGCGGTGCTGGTCGGCTCGGCCATGCGCGTGCAGGTGCTGGGGAATGCGCCGGAACTGCGCAACAACTCGACGGCCTCCATGCTGTTCGTGTTCGCCCTCTAGTACCTCCTCGCAGCTCCGGCAGGAGTTTTCGATCGAATGATGCCTGATTATTAGGCCTGCGCCGTAAAGTTGGGCGCAGGCGCCGTAAAGTGCGGCTCTAGCACCGCTGCCAGGTCGCATCGGTTCCGCTCCTGCGCATGCCTCGTCCGCCTTCACGGCGGTTAACCGGACACGAGAAGAACAGGAGCACTGAGCGCACGGTGGCAATGACGTTGTTCACGCCAGTTCGATATCGCCAGCGATTTCGAATTTGAGATCGATGCCGGCGACCGTGACCATCGCGGTAGTCGGTAATGTGGTGCCGGTCAGTTTCCTCTTCGCATTGGCGTCGCGAACCGCATTCTCGATCTCCCGATGGGCGCTGACCCGCAAATTCCTGAAGAACTTGCGTACGCTGGTACTGAGAGTATCGTAGTCCATCATTGCTTTTCTTAACGCGGCCGCCCGGGGAATTTCAGCGCCTCTTCCGAGGGGAATTTCAATCTTGCAACACGCGCCGCCGGACGGGAATGTCAGATCGACGCCACCGCCGAGCTCATGAGGGATGAGATCGCGGATAAGGCTGCTGCCATAACCGGATCGCAATGGGGCCTCGATTGGCGGGCCGCCAAGCTCGCGCCATATGATTGTCATGACTGCCGCTGCATCGTCACCGGTGCGATGCCAGCCCACCGACACCCTCCCGTCCGGGCTGGATAGGGCACCGTGCTTCGCGGCATTCGTCACCAGCTCATGAATGACCATTGCGAGCGCCTGGGTCTCCCCAGAGCTGAGCATGACGTCCGCGCCGCTAATGGTGGTATTTGCGTCGGTTGTGTAAGGCGCAAGCTGGTGGCGTATGAGGTCGGTAAGACCTACGCCGGACCAGCGGCTTTGGCTTAGTAGGGAGTGGGCGGCGGCCATCGATTGAATGCGACCGTGCAGCGCTTCGACGAACTCGTCCATGGTGCCGCAGCCCCGGCGCGTATGCATGACGACAGCAGCGACGCGCGCGAGCACGTTTTTGACGCGGTGGTCGAGTTCGGCGATCAGCAGGTCCTGTCGCTTTTCAGACTGCTTGCGCCTCGTGATATCGCGGGTCAAGCCCTTGAGGCGTACGACTCGTCCGGTCGTGTCGAACTCTGCTTTTGACGTTTCCTCAAGCCACACCTCCCGGCCGTCGGGGCACATGAAACGAAAGGTGACCAAATAAGATGGGCTGTCGATGCGGACTCCGGCGGTGATTGCCTTGAACCGTGCGCGGTCGTCGGGATGAACCCGTGCGAGGAATTGCGTGGCGGTGAAAGTCTGCTTTGGATCAAAGCCGAGGATCTGGCTGGCGTTCTCACTGCGCTGGGACAGGCCGCTGCGAGGGTCCCACTCGAAAGCCGTCACCGCCCCGGCCGTTAGCGCTTCCTGCAACCGCGTCTCACTCTCCTCGAGCACGGCCGCATGCCGACGCCGCTCTGCAAACAGCGCCGCAAGAACGTATGCGCATAGCGCGAAGATCAGGATCGCTCCCTTGGCACCCAGGATGCTGTCCCTGACCGGAAGGACGGGGTTTCCGACATGGTCGATTCCGAAGGTTATGGTCCAAATAATCGTGAGTGAAACAATGAACGCCGCGGCAGCAGCGAACACTGGCTGACAACGAGCCGTAATCCACAGCAGGATTGGAAACACCATGGCGACCGAAATCACCGTCTCCCGCTGCTCGGGCGGCAGCCAAACGATGACGACTGTCATCACCACCAGTGCCACCAGTGCCGCGACGCCTTCGATGATCTCGTTGCGAGGCGGCGAGTGGCGCAGGGCTTCGACGAGGCCGATCGCCAGCGGCGCGACAGTGATGATGCCGACGCCATCGGATGCAAACCAGTGTTGCCAGGTGGTCCACATCGGCGCCGTCGGGCTGTGGAACAACTTAAACGACATCATTCCGCCGATCCCCGACACAGCAGTTGCCACAACTGCCGCCGCCAGCAGCCCCAACACATTGCGCAACCTGTCGAGAGTGAAACTCGAGCCGAAGTAGCGCTCGATAAGCCATGCGGCAAGCAGGGCTTCGCCGGTATTCCATAGGGCGGAGGCAGCGGCGCTCCACGCGCTCCGATCACCCATCAGATTGGCAACGATGGTCGCAACGATCACGCCGGTGGCGACCGGCAATCGCGCGGCGCGCCCAAGCGCGATCAAGACGCCGGAGGATACGCCAGCGGCAGGCCAGAACAGGGCAACACCGTCAGGTTCCGCGAGAAGTTTAAGGCTCAGTTGCGCCGCCGAGAAGTACGCAATGCCTACCCCAATGGCTAGCCCGATCGCACCACTCCAAGGCAGCATGAGGTCGCCAGGAGTTCTCAGGTCAACTTCCCTGGTAAGACTCTGCAGCATATGGCCCCCAAAAGTGCCCGGCACCGCATGGCAAGATT
>JASHYD010001376.1 GCA_030043175.1 Xanthobacteraceae bacterium
GCCTTCGAGGTCTTTTGGCAGTGTCACGCCGCGGCTCTTGCGGGTCACGATCGAGAAGGGCGGACGGTTGTAGACCATGAATACCGCCTTGATGGGCACACCGGGGTTCTGGTCGCGAAACTTGATGAGCGAATTGACGTCTGCGAAGCCCATCTCGTAAGTGCCGGAGGCAACGCGCGTAATCGGGTCGAACGGGCTCGTTGCGGTGTCAACCGTGACATCAAGCCCCTCCGACTGGTAGTAACCTCTGTCGATTCCGACCACAAATGGCGCTGACGGTCCCTCCAACTTAAAGTCGAGGCTGAACTTGATCGGCGTGCCGGCTTCGGCCGCGCTGACGGTTGCGGCCACAGCAAGGCCGGCGACCGCACAGGCGACGTGCAACGGGTGGCCGAGGAGCCAAAAAGAGCCCATAAACCGCCTCCTCGCATGACAACAACCTGACGCCCGACACGCCGTGTCGGCGATCCGTACTGCCACTCGACTGTGGTCGGGTGCCCGCTCCATTGCCCCCTCCCCTGGGGCGCCTTGCCCGCACCCCCGTGTAGATGCAGCCGAGCCGCCGGCGCTCCACGAAAAGTAAGAAAATCATCAATTAAGAGCATCACGCAAAAACGACAACGCGACGCCTTGTCCACCCCGCTGCTCGGGGCAATCTCATAGATTGTGCAGCCTGTACCGGCAGGGCTGCGTCAACAACCGCCGCTCTCCCGCCAAGCGGGGCGAGCTCCACCGCCCTCGCGCCCCCTACCGCGGGGCACGCTTTAAGGTGGGCGCGTCGCGGACAAGTGGAACGAACAGGCCCAGGTGCACAAAATGACCGCACATGCATTCCGCTCAGCAGACACCAACGTGGTGCCTTTTCGCGCGCCTTATGCGCCGCCGGACGAGGACATCGCCGCGGCCTTTCTAAAAACTGCCCCGCTCGCCGCGGCGGCCGAGGCGCGGATCGATGAGCGCGCCGGCGCTCTCGTGGCCGCGATCCGGTCGCACGCTCACGGCCTCGGCGGCGTTGAAGATTTCTTGCGGGAATACGCGCTTTCGACCAAGGAGGGCCTCGCCCTCATGGTGCTGGCCGAGGCCCTCCTCCGCGTGCCCGATTCCATCACCGCGGACCGGCTCATCGAGGACAAGCTGTGGGCCGGCGATTTCGCCGCACACAAGGTGCACTCCGATGCGTTGCTCGTCTCCGCTTCGGCGTGGGCGCTTGGCATCTCAGCGCGGATCGTCGGCGGCCACGAGACACCGGAAAGCATTCTCCACGAACTCGTGAGCCGGCTGGGGCGGCCGGCGGTGAGGACCGCGACGCGGCGGGCGATGCGCCTCCTCGGCTCCCACTTCGTGCTCGGCCAGACCATCGAGGAAGCTCTATCGCGCGGCGCCGCACACCCGCAATTCCGCTACTCTTTCGACATGCTGGGCGAAGGCGCGCGCACGGCGGCCGACGCCGAGCGTTACTTTGAGGCTTACGCGACCGCCATTGCGGCGATCGGCAAGGCGGCCGGCGCCACCGCGCTGCCGGACCGGGCCGGTATTTCGGTGAAGCTTTCGGCGCTCCACCCCCGCTACGAGGCGATTTCACGCGAGCGCGTCATGAGGGAACTAGCACCGCGCGTGATCGAGCTCGCGCGGGCCGCGAAGTTGCATGATCTCAATCTCACCATCGATGCCGAAGAGGCGGACCGGCTGGAACTCTCCCTCGACATCGTCGGTCGTGCGCTCGGCGATCAGTCGCTCAATGGCTGGAGCGGCTTCGGGCTTGCCGTGCAGGCTTACCAGAAGCGGGCGCCCGCGGTGATCGACTGGGCGGTCGAGGCCGCCCGCGCGCACGGCCGCCAGCTCATGGTGCGGCTGGTGAAGGGCGCCTACTGGGATACCGAGGTCAAGCGTGCCCAGGAACGCGGCCTTGCCGACTACCCGGTGTTCTCGCGTAAGGCGATGACCGACCTTTGTTACATGATCTGCGTCCATAAGCTCCTTGCGGCGCGGCCACACGTTTATCCGCAGTTCGCGACCCATAATGCATTGACCGTCGCGAGCGCCATTGAGGCCGCCGGCGGCGTCACGGGCTACGAGTTCCAGCGGCTTTATGGCATGGGCGAAACGCTCTACGAGGCCCTGCTGCACGCCGCGCCCGCGGCAGCATGCCGTGTTTATGCACCGGTCGGCGGCCATCGCGACCTGCTCGCCTATCTGGTCCGCCGCCTGTTGGAAAACGGCGCCAATTCGTCCTTCGTCTACGCCGCGGCCGATGCCACGGTGCCGGTAGCGGCGATCCTTCGGCGCCCGCAATCCATCGTCGGCGACTCGCGCCATGCGCGCCATCCAAAGATTCCGCGTCCTGGCGATCTTTATCGGCCGGAGCGGAAAAACTCCTCGGGCATCGAGTTCGGACACGCCGGAAGCCTGACCGCTCTGCTTTCGCAGGTGCGCGACGGCATACCAGTCAACTCGCAAGCAAAGCCGCTCATCAACGGCGCCACGGTTGCGGGCCGCGTTCGCGCCGTCCGCTCGCCGATCGACGGCGCCCCGGTCGGAATGGTGACCGAGAGCGATGAGGCCGTGGTGCGGTCTGCTTTCGCGGCCGCGCAAGCTGGCTTTCCGGCGTGGAATGCGATGCCCGTCGAGACGCGAGCAGCTGCGCTCGAGCGCGCCGCCGATCTTTTGGAGGAGCGCCGCGGTCCTTTGATTGCACTACTGCAAGCGGAGGGCGGCAA
>JASHYD010001377.1 GCA_030043175.1 Xanthobacteraceae bacterium
GCTATCGTCAGGTGAACGGCGGCATCTCAGCATGTACCAATGCAGCATTAGAAATGGCCGCCGGCGAGTGGATCGTCCTGATGGATCCTGACGACAGACTCGCTGAGCATGCACTTTATCTCGTTGCCGAGGCAATCAACCGCGATCCCAACCTAGCGATCATTTATTCCGACGTAGACCATATTGACGAAAAAGGCCGGCGCAGCAATCCCTATTTCAAGCCAGACTGGGACTACGATCTATTTCTGGGACAGAATCTAATCAGTCGTCTCGCCGCCTATCGGACCGATCTGGTGCGCCGGGTAGGCGGCTTTCGCGAGGGTCTGGAAGGATCGCAAGAGTGGGATTTCGCCTTCCGCGTCCTCGACGCAGATCCCTGCGCGAGAGCGTATCATATCCCGTTTGTGCTCTATCACCGGCGGCAGACCTCAAGCACATTTTCGAACACGCCGGCGACAGAAGCGACTGACACCGCACAACGGGTAGTGAACGATCACCTGACTCGGAGCGGTGATGCCGCCGTGGCCGTTTCGTACCCGCAATCAGGTTATCTTCGGATAAGGCGAATTTTGCCAACCCAGCCTCCGCTTGTTTCGATCGTCATCCCGACCAAGAATCGGTGCGATCTCCTGCGGAGGTGCGTTGATGGCCTTGTCAGCCGCACCAACTACAAGCCCCTTGAAATCATTATCGTGGACAACGGAAGCGGTGATCCGGACGCACGTGAATTTCTGGCGGAGCTCCGGGTTCGACCGAACTTCGTGATCATGGAAGATAGCGGCCCCTTCAACTTTTCTCGTTTGGTCAATCGGGGCGTGGCGGCTTCGTCGGGAGATATATGCGTCCTGCTAAATAATGACATTGATATCATCAATGATGATTGGCTGGACGAATTGACGAGTCACGCTTTGAGGCCGGAAGTTGGCGCCGTCGGCGCCAAGCTCTATTATGCTGATGGCAGGCTCCAGCACGGAGGCGTAATCCTTGGTATTTCCGGCGGCGCTGGACATCAGCACAAATATTGCGCAGGTGATTCGCCTGGGTATTTTGGCCGGCTGAAATTGACTCACAACCTTTCATGCGTAACTGCTGCATGCCTCGCTGTGCGTCGCGACGTCTACAACGAAATTGGGGGTTTTGAGGAGAAGCACCTAGCAGTCGCTTTCAATGATGTGGATTTCTGCATCCGGATTCGAGAGGCCGGATATAAGATCATTTGGACACCCTATGCGGAACTATACCATTACGAATGTCAGTCTCGCGGCTATGATACGACTCCGGAAAAAGAGAGGCGAGCCGCCGCTGAGGTGAAATATATTCGAACCAAATGGGGTAGAATTTTAGACAATGATCCTTTCCATAATCCAAATCTTTCCCTAGACTCGGAGTCCGTTGAACTTGCAGAGAAATCGCGAGTGCAGAAACCGTGGCTTGGGACTCCGGTATAAAGGGGCTCGGGTCAGGCGTGTTTTCGACGCCGTCTCGAAAAGGGTAAATCGCGAAGGCAAGGCCAGCTTGCGCAGCTGTCGCGAGTTTTGCACGGAACACCTGCGAGGTTTCGGACCTCGCCGCACTTGAGGGCGTCTGGGCGCCGCTCGAAGAGGCGAACCACGCGAGCATAGGCCGCGCGCAGCTGCCTTGCGAGTTTGCCGTGAGCAATCTTGAAGCCGCGTATCTCGGCCGACCCGGTTCGGCGTTGTCCGCGGCGGCGTATTCGCGTTCATCCCGGATAGCTTGGATTTTTGAGTGAAGTATCGGCGTCCCAGGCCGTGACGTAGCGAATGCCGCGGAATCGATCGCCGCCCGCGGCGCCGAAGCGCGACCAGCACCGACTCGACGCGACTGCCCAAACTTAGATCTGCATACCGGCGGCCACCTTTGTCTTGCCGCAATATCAGCAGGCGCATATGCCTGCGATTCCGTTCACAAAATCTGCTCGCCGATGGGACGCACTCGATCGGGCCAGACTCTCGGTACATCGAGATCGCTTGCGCAAATCCGGCAGCACAGTGTTGTGGCCGCTGTTCGCATCGGCCAGGAAGTCATCCAGCAGCACCGTCTGGGCCGGATCCGGAGGTGGTGATGCGGATCGGTTGCGGTGGTTTGATAGGTTTTGCGTTGGCGGCGAGGGAGTGCAGCAATTCTGCTTGCATTCCGTAAGGCTCGGGACGCTCCGCTCGCACTTTGTGCTAGAAGCTACACCCGTCGTCGATGTTCGGAAAGGGGAGGACCATGATGAATAGGCGCCAGTTTCTCTGCACATCTGTCGCGTCGCTCGCCTGCGTTGATCGCGTGTCTGCAGCGACGTATGACCTCCTCATCAAAGGCGGGCGCGTGATCGATCCATCGGTGGGGCTCGACGCCATCCGCGACGTGGCGATCGTCGCGGGCAAGATCGCGGCGGTCGAGGCTGACATCACGGGCGATGCCGCCGATACCATCGATGCCCGCGGCAAGGTCGTCGCCCCAGGCCTGATCGACATCCACACGCATGCGGCGCGTGTCGCGGAAGGCGCGCGAATTTGCCTGCAGGACGGCGTGGTCGGATGGGTCGATTGCGGATCCGCGGGAGCCGACAACATCGATCAGATCGCTGCCGCGGCGAGGGCAGCGCCGCAGATCGGTCGCGTCCTCATCAATATCTCACGCACCGGCAATGCCCCCGATGGCGAGTTGATCGACATCAATCGTGCCGATGTCGGGTTGGCACGCGGTGCCATTGCCCGCTATCGTGATGTCGTGATCGGCGTCAAGGCGCGATTGACGCGAGACATTGCCGGCACCAACGATCTCGAGGCGCTGCGGCGCGCCCAAGTAGCGGCCGCGCCCTCTAATCTGCCGGTGATGATCCACATGGGCCAGTCAGTCTCACCGATGCGCGCCATCCTCGCCCTGCTCAAGCGCGGCGACATCGTCACCCATATGTATGCACCACCGCCGAACGGCATCCTCGACGGTGAGGGCCGTCTACTCCCGGACGCCACTGCGGCACGCAGGCGCGGCATCATCTTCGACCTCGGGAACGGGGGCAACGGTCATTTGCGATGGGACGTGGTGGAACGCGCGACCGAGCAGGGCTTCTGGCCAGATACCCTCTCCACCGACTGGACCGCCAATTCGCGCGACAATCCCAGCGTCATCGACTTCCCGAACGTCATGTCGAAATTCATCATGCTCGGTTTGCCCCTTGCCCAAGTGATCGCGCGTGCAACCGTTAATGCGGCGCGCGTGTTCCCGGCCTTTGCCGATCAAGGTACGCTCAACGTTGGTGCGCCGGCCGACGTGGCGATCATGGAGTTGCGGGAAGGCACGTTCGCATTCGTTGACAACTACAAGGGCACACGCACGGGTCACCAGCGGTTGTTTCCCGTCGCCACTGTGCTCGCCGGCAAGCGGACGCCGGCGCGCGCCTAGCCCGGCGCCGACCCGCGCCTGCTTCAAGGGGAGAAAGCGCCCGCGAGCGGGTGGGCGGAACGTGCCGCCGGAGAAAAATCGCACTTTTCCGACGGCGCGCATCCTCGTTGGCACGCTTGCTGCCCGTCCTGCTCACGCCGGCCTCGACAGGTCCGATCAAAGTCAATTCTCTTGTTGAGGGGACATCGCCGGCAAATTGGCCCTAAGCCCAGTATGATGCGGCAGGACGGCCTGGATGCAGCCCGTGGCTGCTACGATACTTCAAGTCGGGGCGCTGAACGCCAAGGCTCCCGATGGCGCTCTTGCCACGGCCGTGGCAAGGCTGAAGCGGGAACACGCGGCGCGTGCGCCCTAAATTGAGGATTGACAAGAGGCTAGTCATGAGAAATCAGCAAAACAAGCCTATGCGCAGGCGAAACCGCAAGAGTCGCAATCCGTTCACACCAGCACCTCACCATTGAGCCGCAGGGGCAAGGTTGACTGGGTCAGCCAGCTTGGCATACGTTGCGGCGGGGCTGCACCTCCGCCGGCTGTGGCAGGCTTGATGATCGTTGGTACACTCAGACGCAGTGGGAATTGTCCGGGGCCCGTATAGAGGCGGCTAAGAGCCGTGCAACCAAGAGCCTGGAGCGCTTGCTAAGGCTTGAGCGAAGTTTGTCCTGGCGAATGACCGTTCCGCTTCGCAATCTGGCATTTCCCCTAGGGCGCCTCCGGCAGGGCGCGGGGCGCCGTTGCTCGATGGGCAGTCGCTTTGCAGCGGTCAGAGAAAATGGCAGCGCCACGCACCGACGGCAGCCGAGACAGGTTTGAAGTTTGGGATCCCGCAATTGATCTGCCTACTCGCACGGTTTCATAAGCTCGTCGCATCTCAGTCATATGAAGAAACGCAGGATGATGGAGCACACATTTAAGAGCCCCAAGCCACGCGCGAGCCGCCCCGGCTTTTTCAGTCTGGCGATCGCGGATCTCCTCAGCGGCGTAGACAACTGGCGTCTGAGCCACCTGATGGGTCTGGGCGAAATTCGTCGGCGCTATGCACGCTCCAGGATCGGCCAGTTCTGGTTGACAATTTCAACCGGAATCATGGTCGCAATCCTTGGACTGGTCTGGTCCACGTTGTGGCACGTACCCGTCGCGGACCTTGTGCCGTTTGTCGCCATTTCATTGATCGTATGGACGATGATCACGGGCACGCTCGGCGAAGCTGCGACGGTATTTCCGTCGAACGGGGCGATCTTTCTAAACCAGGGTATGAGTTTTTCGACTGCGATCTACGCCCTCGTGTATCGTCACCTGCTGATCTTCCTCCACAACATCCCGATTATCGTAATAACCCTTCTCCTTTTCTCCGTGCCGGCGGGCCGCCTAGCCCCGGTTGCCCTTCTCGGCTTCGCTTCCCTCGTCCTGACGTTGGTGTGGAGCAGTTATCTCGTGGCGATTGCATGCGTGCGCTTTCGTGATCTAACACAAGTCGTGCAAAACGGACTGCTGGTCGTGTTCTTCATCACCCCGGTGTTGTGGAAGCCGGATCAAATCCCGCCCGGTAAATATTATCTCCTCTCTCTGAACCCGTTTGCGGCGCTGCTGGCCGTTGTTCGTGAGCCGTTACTCGGTCAGCTGCCGACTCTCTATGATTGGACTGCGGCGGCCATCTTCTCGATCGGTGGATTTGTCATCGCGCTGCCGATAATCGGCTACTGTCAGCGCCGAATCATTTACTGGATCTAAGCACCATGGCTCGCATCGCGCTGCGGGACGTCACTATCGCTTTCCCAATTTTCTCGTCCCACACACGTTCAATTCGAACGGCGGTTTTTTCCCGGCTTGGCGGCAGTCTTGCCGCCCATAATGATACGGTCATCGTGCGAGCGCTGGTGAACATTTCTTTGGATCTCGCCGACGGTGATAGGCTCGGCGTCGTGGGCGCTAATGGCGCTGGTAAAACCACCTTCCTGCGGGTAATATCCGGGGTGTATCCGCCGCTCCTTGGCGAGGCAGTTATTGAGGGAAGAGTCTCCTCCTTCACCGATATTTCGCTGGGCATGGACACGGAGTCTACCGGCTGGGACAATATCATCTTCCGGTGCGTGTTCTTGGGCTTGACGTTTGCCGAGGCCAGAGCGCTTGCGCCTTCGATTGCGGAATTCAGTGAGCTCGGTCCCTACCTCGATCTACCGGTACGAACATATTCGACTGGCATGTTTTTGCGTCTTGCGTTTGCGATCTCGACCGCCGTGCAACCCGATATTGTTGTCATGGACGAGATGATCGGAGCCGGTGACGAGAGCTTTTTGCAAAAAGCACAAAAACGCATCGGCGACTTGCTCGAACGCGCCCGTATTCTGGTCCTTGCTTCACATAGCCAGCGGATCATCCGCAACTTCTGCAACAAAGTGCTTTGGCTGGAACATGGCAAGGTTAGGATGTTCGGATCGACTGATGATGTGCTGCGTGCTTACGAGCGAACTGTTCTCAACCAGCGTGTGGACGAGGATCGAGGGATAGAAACCCGCGAGCCCACGGTTAGTCGGGTCTAGTCAAGTGGCCTCTGGTCTGCTGACATGAGCGGTGCGAATATTGTTTCTGATTCGAATGCGGGGTAACCCGGGCATTCCAGCGCAGGAAGCGTTGGCCTAGCGCCAGGGTCTGGTCCTGCCTCGACTGATCCGCTCCCGTCACCGCCACCGATTCTTTTGCGGTGGACGAGAAGGGCCCAGAGATTTTTCGCCCATCGCACCCGATGTCCCGGCGGCTCTGCGATGCGGGCGTGTGCCTCCAGGCGCCGGCCGGGCCACCGAACCGGGGCGACGCCGCCTCAAAGCGAATGGAGATGGTGCCGCGGCCCGCCTAGCGCGAATGCCACCGGGGGCTGGAAATGCCGCGCCCGATTTGCGGGGGCAACGGCGCGGAGCTCGCCGCTGAGCCATCGCCCCGGCATGACCGCTCGAGCCATCAAATTTTGAGCGTTGCGCCCCGAGCATTGGGGTTCCTACGGCATTATTTGGGCCCCTTCAACCATGCAATCAGAGCGCCCGGTTCAATGTGGATCTTGCTTTCGCAGGCGATGTTGCCGGTGCCATCTACAACGCACACGCTTGAAGCTTCCAAAGACACATCGATTCCGACATAGCGGTTCATGGGTCGTCGCTTTATGGTGCTTGGAGCCCACACCTGATCGATTGAAAGCGGCCTGGGAAAGAAGAGCGCTTTCCATCGGATCAGCAGGCCGACGCTATCGACTGAACGCTTATTCTCATGCCGCCGCGACTTATCTGCGACCGTGGCAAGCAATCCCAAGGAAATGCGCCTCGCACTATGGCTTCCTTGAACGAGATACCCGACGATCTCTTGATCAATGCGGCCGACGAAGTTCGCATCTGCCAGGAGGTGCTGACAGCGCTCGGGCGCCGCCCAGCCGACCTCGCCCTGTGAGCGGGAAGGCTGCTCGACGGCACACCCGGGCCGTGGGTGCGCCTCAAGCAAATCTCGTCATGGAGGGTTCCAACCTGACTCAATCAACTCCTATAAGCTGAGCAAGCGGTTGCAATTCCTGTGCTGCCAGCAAGGTTAGTTGAATCGATTTTCAGGACAATCAATATAACCATTGCGCTACTCCGAACTGACGATTTTCGGTTGAAATCGATTAATGGCTCCTTATCGCTAGGCTCGAACTCAGACGAAATCGAATCGGCAAGCTCCCAATAATCTTTCTCCTTCCTGCCAAAGTTGCTCACGCCGTGGCGCTTGTTCATTCATAGATTCCCAGGCGCGTTTTTGGATATCCTTAGCGTGCTTGGAGGACTCGTTTGAATCTGGTGGGCCGCCTCGTGCAGATACCGGGCGAGGCCTTCGATGCAGGCGCGGTCAGCGTAGAGTTTGCGCTTGTCGCGGGCGATGCGGGTGGTAAGGGCGCGACGGCGGGTGCCGTCGCGCCCAAGTCCCGTCGCCAGCTCCACGAACCTCTCGGGACAGTCCGCGATGAGCTCCGGCACGCCCAGCATGGTCAGGATTGCAGCCGAATGCCTGCCGCGCATCAGATCGCCGGCCATGGTCACGACCGGGAGATCCCAGGCGAGCGCCTCGAGCGTCGAGTTGCAGCCCGACCACTCGAGGCTGTCGAGAAACACATCGGCGATCCGGCTGATCCCGGCGAATCGCTTCATGCTCATGGGCGCCAAGAATCGACAATACCGCTCGGCGTCGAGACCCGCCTCGGCAAAAGCCGCAATAAGCCGCTCGCGAAAGATAGTCGTCACCGTGTCACCGTGCGGATATCGAATGAACAGAAAGCGGGCCTCCGGGACCGCGGAAGCGATTCGCGCGAACACCCAATCGTGCCGTGGCAGATATTTAAACAGCGATTGGCAGCACCAATAGAGCACTGCCGTTTCCGGCACCCCGAGCTCGGTCCGCGACACCGCGTCGGGTGTCAGCACCGGCGGTTCGTACCAGATCGAGAGGTTCGGCAGCCGGACCAGCCGCTCGGTGTAGTGCGCATCGGCGCCCGGCGGCTCCATCAACTCGCTGCTGAGATAGTGGTCGATGGTGGGCAGGCCGGACGTGTCGGGGTGTCCCCAGGAGGTCGCCTGCACCGGGGCGAGGCGCAGCGCCGCCAGCCGGATTGTAACATCGTCCATGCCGATACCCGGGATCAGCAGCACGTGCAGACGGTCGGAGCGGATCGCCTGCGCCCAGCGCTCGAGCGTCGGCAGCCCCTGCACGAAACGGTAGCACAAGCTTCTGGCAAGCGCCGTCTCCTCGTCCCGATGGCAGCCGATGTAATAGCCGAACAATTGGAAACGGCTCTTGTCGAGGCCGCGGAGCCAGCCCTTGATGGGGATCTTCCAATTTGAATGGCTGTAAAAGCACGCCGACAGGATGCCGACACGGATCGCTTCGCCCGGCTGCGGGGGCGCGACCTGAGGCGGCGATGCCCAGTCCGGATAGAGGCTCGCCATCACGCGCGCGACGAAGCCGCCGTATATCGTCTGCAGGTCGCGGTCGCAGCGTCCTTGGTAGGCGAGAAAAAACGGCGAGCAGCTGCCGGTGGCCTCGACCG
>JASHYD010001378.1 GCA_030043175.1 Xanthobacteraceae bacterium
TCATACACCGCGATGGTGCCGCTCTTCTGCTTGTCCAACCCATAGGCGAGCGCGGCTGCGGTCGGCTCGTTGATGATGCGCAGCACTTCGAGACCGGCGATCTTGCCGGCGTCCTTGGTGGCTTGGCGTTGCGCATCGTTGAAGTAGGCGGGGACCGTGATGACGGCCTGCGTCACCTTTTGGCCCAGATTAGCCTCCGCGGTCTCCTTCATCTTCTGCAGGACGAAAGCCGAGATCTGCGATGGCGAATAGCTCTTGCCGTCCGCCTCGACCCAGGCATCGCCGTTGCCGGCGCGCATGATCTTGTAGGGGACGAGCTTCTTGTCCTTTTCGACCATCGGATCATCGTAGCGACGCCCGATCAACCGCTTGACGGCAAAGAAGGTACGCTCCGGATTGGTAACTGCCTGGCGCTTCGCAGGCTGCCCGACGAGACGTTCCCCGTCATCCGTGAATGCCACGATGGAAGGCGTCGTGTTGCGGCCTTCCGCGTTCTCGATGACCTTGGCGGCTTTGCCTTCCATCACGGCGACGCAGGAATTGGTCGTGCCGAGGTCGATGCCAATGACCTTTCCCATCTTAGATTTATCCCCTTTTTTAGCAGGTCGGCCGAGCCCACACGGCACCCGGACGAAGCAGGTCTCATATTGCCCTGGACCGCCCCGAGTCCGACCCCTCAATCCCCGCCGGCCACGGCGGGGTCCAGAGCGTCATATAGGAGGCCGCCATCGGACCGCAAGTCAGGATGGCCGGAAGCCTCAGCATTAACAAGCGCAAAACCTACGCCGCTGACACTCCGGACGTGCTCGCGGCGTGCCCCGCCAAACCGGCGCGGTCGGGCGCGCGGTCGGGCGCGCCGCAGCACCGACTGCTTTGCGGTTGGGCCTTTCACGGTTTTGCCCGATGACCACCCTATGGACTTGCCGGGCGGCGGATGAATGGCCCAAGACGGAAGGCCTCGAATGGATTATAACGTCGCCCACTGTCTCGGAGGAACCCCCTCATGATGCTGCGATTCATCGCGTTTTTGCTGTTGTCCACCGCAACCCTCGGGTCTCTCGCGGCATCCGCCGCAGAGCCGATATTCCCGCTCGGCTCGCACATTGGATTCGTGCCGCCGGCGGGCTTTGCGGCAAGCAAACGCTTCCCGGGATTCGAGGATCCCGGCACCCGGTCGTCGATCGTCATCGCAACTCTTCCCGCGCAGGCCTACGCCAATCTCGAGGCATCGGTAACCACTGAGGCCCTCAAGAAACAGGGCATCACCGAAGACAAGCGGGAAACTTTGACGCTCGCCGAAGGTAAGGCAGTGTTTGTGATGGGATACGAACAGGAGAACGGCGAGAAATTCCGTAAATGGATGCTGCTTGGGCAGCTTCGCGAGGGAGTGGTGCTGGTCGCGGTAGTGGTGCCGGAGGCTGCCGTAAAGACCTACACGGACGACGTCGTTCGCACCTCGCTCTCGACACTGGCGGTTCGGGCGGTGGTGCCCTTAGATGAGCAGCTCACCTTGATGCCATTCAAGTTGACCGATCTGTCGGGGCTGCGGCCCGTCCGCGTGGTTGGCAATGCTGGAGTGGTGCTGACCGAGGGTGCGAGCGATAGCCCGCCGTCCGGCAGCCAGCCGCTGTTTGCGGTGACGGTCGGTCCGGGCGGGCCGGAGCAGGCCGGCGATCGTGCCGGTTTTGCGCGCAGGCTCTTGCCCACCGGGTTGGGCGACGTGAAAGACCTGCGCATCATCAGCGGCGACATGTTGAGGCTTGGCGGCGGCAATTTCCCCACCTACGAGCTGCAGGCAGAAGCAAAAGAGGCCTTTACGGATGTCCCCATGAAGGTCGTGCAATGGGTGCGGTTCGGCGCGGGCACACACATTCGGATGGTGGGCGTTGCGCGCGCTGACCAGTGGTCCGCGGCGTTTCCACATTTCCGCGCCGTGCGCGACGGAATTGCGCCGCGCGATTAGCGTTCGCGTTTTCAGCGGGTTTGCGCGTCGTCAGTTGGACTTTCCGAGGTCGCCGGCTTTGGACTTTCCTTGGCGACGCCCACCATAGCGGGCCGCAGGACGCGCTCCCCGATCATATAGCCCGGCTGGATCACCTGAGCGACTGAGCCGGCCGCGATGCTGTCGTCGGCGACCTCGAATATGGCCTGGTGAAAATTTGGGTCGAACTTGGCGCCTTTGGGATCGAACCTCTTGACGCCATACCTTTCCAGAACTTTGAGAAGATCGCGCTCGATCAGCTCGACGCCCTCGCGGAGGCTCTTGGCGGGGCCTTCGGCAAGTGCAGTCGATTCGCCGGCTGCGTCCAAGGCGCGGCGCAAGTTGTCGGCAACCCCGATCACATCTCGCGCGAGGTTTGACACCCCATAGGTACGGGCGTCCGCGACTTCCCGGTCGGTGCGGCGTCGCAGATTCTCCATGTCGGCCAACGTACGCAGGAGCTTGTCCTTGTGTTCGGCCACTTCCTTCGCGAGCGCAGCGGCGTCTGCAACCTCCTGACCTTGCTTGACTTCGTTGGCGAGCCCGGCGGCATCTGAGGCTTCCTTCGCGGGAGTCGTACCGGCGGTATTGTCGCTATTGGCTGCGGCAGTCGGATCACTCATAATACCATTCCCTCAAAGATTGCCGGACGAACCGCCCCGCATATCAATGCTCTGTAGCGAAAAATCAAGCGTTGGCAGGGTTTGAAGTTACGCGGACGCCAGCAGCTTGCTGACGATCTTGGCCGTGTAGTCGACCATTGGAATGATGCGGGCGTAGTTGAGTCGCGTCGGCCCGATCACCCCGATCACGCCGACAATCCCCCCGGTCGAATCGCGGTAAGGCGCGATAATGGTCGACGATCCCGACAGTGAAAACAGCTTGTTTTCCGAGCCGATGAAGATCCTGACCCCCTCCGCGCGCTCGGCGCGTCCGAGCAGATCGGCAACGCCCCGCTTGGTTTCGAGCTCATCGAACAATCGCCGCACCCGCTCCAAATCCTCGAGCGCTTTGAGGTCGTCAAGCAGATTGGCATGGCCGCGCACGATCAACTTGCGCTCGTCACGCTCGCCACCGGACCAACTGGCAAGGCCGGCGGCGACGATTTTTTGTGTCAACTGATCGAGCTCGGCACGGCCGGCCTCAAGGGCCTTCTCAAGTTCTGCCCTGGCTTCGGCAAGCGTCTTGCCCCGAATATGGGCATTAAGGAAATTCGTGGCTTCCGTCAGCACCGATGTTGGCAGCCCAATCGGCAGGTTGAGAACCCGGTTCTCGACCTGGCCGTCCTCTGCCACCAGAATAGCCAGCGCCCGCTCCGGTTCGAGCCGGACGAAGTCGATATGCTTGACCCGCAAGTTGGCCTTGGCAGTGAGCACGACGCCGGCGGCGCGTGTGAGGCCCGACAGCAAACCCGAGGCCTCGGTCAGCACATTCTCAACGGTCGTTCCCGCCGCCGCCACCTGCCCCTCGATCGCCAGGCGGTCAGCATCGCTCAAGTCTCCGACCTGCATCAAAGCATCGATAAAAAACCGCAGGCCGAGTTCCGTTGGCAGCCTGCCGGCCGATGCATGCGGCGCAAAGATGAGCCCCAGCTGCTCGAGGTCCTGCATGACGTTACGCACGGATGCGGGCGACAGCGTCATGGGAATAATGCGCGACAAATTGCGTGATCCGACGGGCTCTCCCGTCGTCAGATAGCTATCGACGATTTGCCGGAAGATTTCGCGCGAACGCTCATTAAGCTGAGCGAGGCTTATTTCGATGGATCCTATGGGGACGTCTTGGGACACCGACCTCATCATCAAATGATTGCCTTGGGCCGCTTATTTGTCCATACCGGACTGCATGTTCAAGGTCAGGGCCGTGCTCATTTTTGCAGTCGCCCTTGTCCAAGCCCGCCGGCGAACCTAAAAGCCCCCGGCGGGCACGATTCAGCAAACTCCAATCGCCGCCGGAGGGAGTCCCCATGCGACCAAGCCGCCGTCAGAACGATGAGCTGCGCGCCGTTTCGCTCGAACGCGGCGTCGTGAAGTATGCGGAAGGTTCATGTTTTGTGAAGTTCGGCGATACCCATGTTCTCGTGACGGCAACCGTCGAGGATCGCCTGCCGCCCTGGCTGAAGGGCCAAGCCCGCGGTTGGATCACAGCCGAATACGGCATGCTTCCGCGCGCCACCCTGGAGCGGACGCGGCGCGAGGCGGCGGCTGGCAAGCAAAACGGCCGGACCGTCGAAATCCAGCGGCTTATTGGCCGCAGCCTGCGCACGGTGGTGGACCTCGAAGCGCTCGGCGAACGGCAGATCACCATCGATTGCGATGTCATCCAGGCCGACGGGGGAACCAGGACAGCTGCCATCACGGCCGGCTGGGTCGCACTGCATGATTGCTTCACCTGGATGAAGAACAGGGACATTATCCGCACGTTTCCGCTGCGCGAAAACGTCGCCGCAATTTCTTGCGGCATCTGTTCGGGTACCGCGGTGCTTGACCTCGACTACGTAGAGGATTCCGGCGCCGATACCGACGCAAATTTCGTCCTCACCGGAAGCGGCGGCATTGTGGAAATCCAGACAACGGCGGAAAAAGCGCCATTCACGGAAACCCAGCTGCTGATGCTGCTGGCCCTCGCCCGCAAGGGCGTCGGCAAGCTGATCGAGCTGCAGAAAATCGCGGTGATGTAAACCTTGACGGGCGCCGACCGACATCGCCGAATCGTTGGACGGCTGGTGATTGCGACCCACAATCCCGGCAAACTGTGGGAAATGCGGGGGCTGCTTGAACCGTTCGGCGTCGATGCGGTCGCGGCCGGCGACCTCGGTCTCGAAGAGCCCGACGAGACGGGCACGAGCTTTCGGGAAAATGCCCGTATAAAGGCCGAGGCGGCCGCGAGCGCCGTCGGCCTACCCGCGTTTGCCGATGATTCCGGGCTCGCAGTCGATGCCTTGGGCGGTGCGCCTGGTATCCACTCGGCGCGATGGGCCGGTCCGACCAGAGATTTTCGGGCAGCAATGGAGAGACTCAACCACCAGCTGCAGACTCGGGGTGCGGTTACTCCTCAAGACCGCAGCGCGCACTTTATATCGGCGTTGTGCGTTGCTTGGCCGGACGGCCACCTCGAAGAGTTTGAGGGCCGTGTCGATGGCACGCTCGTCTGGCCTCCACGAGGCGACAAGGGGTTTGGCTACGATCCCATGTTTCTTCCCGATGGCCATGAGGTCACCTTCGGGGAGATGATGAGCGTCGAAAAACACCGGCTGCCGCCGAGGGGTCTGGGCCTGTCACATCGGGCACGCGCGTTTGTGCAGCTCGCGGAGGCTTGTCTTGGGAAGGAGTGACCACCACCAAGGTCAGGTAGGGTTTCACCACGCTTCCCGCTCCTGCCCTGTACCTTATGGGCAGTTCGAGGTGGGGGTCGAGGCGCGCCAGGCTGCGTCCTGCGGCACGCCCCCCGATCGGGCCCCTCCCCCGGCCGAGGTCCCGGCCTTGCCCTCCCGGCCAACGGCGGAAGGAAGGCAGGGATATGTTTTCGCCAAACAATTCGTGCGATCGAAATCGGCAACAACTCCTTTCGATCCGGGCGGACAGTCCACGCGGCCCGACTTGGGGCCCTTGGCAACCGGCCACGGCGGCCGGTCCACCCCTTCGGATCCCGATCCGGCGTTCGGCATCTATGTTCATTGGCCGTTCTGCCGCTCAAAATGTCCGTATTGCGATTTCAATAGTCACGTCAGGCATGGGCTAACCGACCAGCGGCGTTTCGTTCGCGCGTTCACGGCCGAGATCGCCGCAATTGCCGCGCGCACACCAGGCCGCACGGTGTCTAGCGTGTTCTTTGGCGGCGGGACGCCATCCCTGATGGAACCCCAGACGGTCGCGGCGATTCTCGATGCGATCGCCACGCACTGGCACGTTTCGCACGTCGTCGAGGTGACGCTCGAGGCCAATCCGACCAGCGTAGAAGCCCGGCGCTTCGCTGGTTACCGGGCGGCCGGGGTTAACCGGGTCTCGCTGGGCGTTCAGGCGCTTGATGACGCGGCGCTCTCGGCATTGGGACGCACTCATACGGCGCGCGAGGCACTTGATGCGGTCGCCATCGCGCGACGCATTTTCGAACGGTATTCATTCGATCTGATATACGCGCGACCCGGCCAGACGCTGGCGGAGTGGCGGGCCGAGCTTGTGAGCGCGATCTCGCAGGCAGCCGAGCATCTTTCGCTCTACCAGCTCACGATTGAACCGGGGACTCCCTTTGCGGCCCTCAATGCCGCCGGCAAGCTCACCATTCCGAACGCCGATCACGCCCGCAATCTCTACGACGTCACCCAAGAGGCTTGCGCAGCCGCAGGCTTGCCGGCTTACGAAGTCTCCAACCACGCCCGGCCCGGCGCCGAGTGCCGGCACAATCTCGTGTATTGGCGTTGCCACGAATATGCCGGCATTGGTCCCGGCGCCCACGGCCGTCTCGAAATGCGCGGTGGTGTCCGCCACGCGACCGCGACTGAAAGGCAGCCGGAGGTTTGGCTCGCCCTCGTCGAGCAGAGGGGGCATGGCCTTGTGAGCGATGAGCCGCTGTCGCGTGTCGAAGCGGCGAGCGAGTATTTGCTGATGGGCCTGCGTCTTGCAGAGGGTATCGATCTCAACCGCTTCCAGGATCTCGCCGGTAGGCCGCTTGCCGCCGGGCAGATCGCGCATCTGGCGCAGCATGGTCTCGTTGAGACGCCGGGCGCCGGGCGCTTGCGTGTCACGGCGGCGGGCTTTCCGGTTCTCGATGCGGTCGTGGCCGACCTCGCGGCGTAGCGCGGCATATGCGCGTGGGTGCAGGCGAACACGCGGGCAACCAGGTCGCCGAGCACCTCGAAGCCCCTGTGACACTTCACCCGGACCTGGCCCGGTAGGCCCGGACCCTCTCCTTCCGGTAAAGAATCCGAGCTCTGGGTGCACGGCCACGCCGCGCGCGCATAACCGTTAAGTTCGAGTGTGGTCGATGAGGCAAGGAGGGGGCGCGACCATGATCGCAATCGTCGACTGCGGCTCGTCCACACGGCGCTCGGCCTCGCTGGGGGACAGGGTGTTGCACTACAAGTCTGCAACGAACACTATGAAATTCAGTTTGCGCAGCACGCCAGCAAGCGTGCGCGCATCATTGACCGCCGTCTTGAGAGTGCGAACGCCTTGATAAGATTGTTACC
>JASHYD010001379.1 GCA_030043175.1 Xanthobacteraceae bacterium
TTCTGCACCGAAACGGCGTTGAGGACATCCTCAGCCGATACGTTGTGCGCCTGCATCGCATGCTGGTCGAGGTCGACCTGGACCTGGAGAATTTTGCCCCCATAGGGCGACGGGACGGCGGCACCCGCGATGGTAGATAGTTGAGGACGGATGAAGTTCTGCCCCAGGTCGAACTGTTGCATCTCGGGAAGTTGTTGACTTGATAGGGCGAGCTGCAGGATCGGAACGCTTGAAGCATTGTAGCTCAGCACATAAGGCGGCGTGATACCCGGGGGCAGCAGCTTGAGAACCGTCTGCGAGGCCGCTGTCACCTGCGCGAGCGCCGCCGCCATATCGACGTTCTTCTGGAAGAAGATCTTGACCACCCCATAACCGCTGAGCGACTGCGATTCAATATGTTCGATGTCGCTTACCTGAGCGGTCATGTATCGTTCATAATAATAGATGACCCGTCCTGACATTTCATTCGGCAGCAGACCCGTGTAGGTCCACACCACGCTGACAACGGGAATATTGATGTTGGGAAAGATATCGGTCGGTGTGCGTAATGCCGCCAGTGATCCGAAAATCGCGATCAGCAGCGCCAAAATCACGAAGGTATACGGGCGCTTCAGAGCGATCTGAACGATCAGCACGTACTTACCTCCCCGATGCAATGGAGTCGCACGAACCCATCTGGTTGGATAGCATCGCGTGTGCGATTTTCGACTAACTTTTCTTTTAATCAGAGCTTGGTTGTCCACGGCGGAAGCGGATTGCCGGAGTTGCGACGTAGGATTCCGGTTCTGCAAGAAAAAATTGCATGGATCGAGGAGAGGACCTGTCGACCCGATAATGCCGAAACGCCATGTAATGTCGAACTAGTCGAAAGCTACGAAAGGGACATGGCGACACGAGACGCCGCCGCGGCAGCACGCGGTTGAACTTGCGATCGACGAGCGGCAGGCCCCGCGCCACCGCCGCGAAGGGGGCATTTAACAAATAATTTAATGGACCAAATGCTCAGGTAACGTGCAATTTGTGTGCTGTTGCGCTCTTAACCCTCAAGAGCATCGGCCCCGGCCTTCCAAAAGACCTATCCCCAAGGTCGGGGCCGCTTATTTCTCAGGCCTTGCTAGTGTACCGGGCGACCTGTAGCGGGCTTGGCTGACCGCTCATTCCTCGCGCCGAGGGTCGCCCCTTGCCCCCAGAGAAGTAGCCGACTTAGCCGTGAGGTACAGATTCTATGTCTCAGGTCCGCTCCGCGTCCATCGCCGGCGACGATGCGGACCTTCTTGTTGACGTGCGCCACACGCTTTTGGGCCACGCACGCTAACGATTATTCCTGCGGCAGTACTCAAGCGCAAATCTCTAACTTTCTGCCGCCTCTTCGATATTGCGCCCGGCCACCACAACATCGCCGTGCGGCAATTGTCGCGCAATAACATGGAACGATCTGCTTCTCACCACTGGTCCGGTCGCGAACGTCGATTCCTGCGCGCGGCCGTCAACCTCCACATCGGCCGGTAGGTTCGCCAGATTGCCGGCCAAAGGCTGCCCTCCGGCGCAAACAGATCGGCATATGTACGGTTCGCGGGTCTTGTCTCAATCGCATCCAGCCGCCACTGAAGCGTCGCCGAAGCAATTTCAATGGCGCATGGTGATGACCTCGTCCGATCGGGTAATCGGATCTCGGTCCGTCCGCCCATATACAATGTAGACAGGACAGCGATGTACACGGCAAACATGCCGTCAACTGCTGCCATCGGCGGAACGTCGGTGTAGGGATGAAATCAGGGAGCACGGAGGACGAAACCGACACCGCGAACATTGTGGATCATCGGCGGCTCATGCGCGAAGTCAACCTTATGTCGCAGTCGTCCCATATGGACATCGACGAGGTTGGTTTGCGGGATGAATTTGTAACTCCAGACATCCTCCAGCAGCATGGTGCGTGTCACCATCTGGTCTTTGCGCCGCATCATATATTCGAGGAGCTGGAACTCTCGCGGCAAGAGCTCGATTACACGATCCCCCCGCTTGGCGGTTCGTTCGATGAGATCGAGCTTGAGCGGACCGACCTGGAGCATCGTGGCCCGGCTGTCTGCCGGCCGACGCAGCAGGGCCTCGATCCGGGCGACCAGCTCCATGGTCGCGAACGGCTTTGTGAGATAATCGTCGCCACCCGCCCGCAGGCCGCGCACGCGATCATCGACAGCGCCAAGTGCACTCAGGACAAGAACGGGTGTGCGCACGCCTTGGTAGCGCAATGCCTCGATAATGGTCAGGCCGTCCATTCCGGGCAGCAGGCGATCGATAATCATGGCGTCCGCATCCCCTGCGCGCGCCCTGTCCAGGCCTGTGAGGCCGTCCGCAACCCAGTCTACGTCGAACCCGTGATCGCCGAGTTCGGCTCTGATTTCCTCAGCCGTCTCTTTGTCATCCTCGATGAGAAGCAATCTCGCCATCGGCCGATCCTGATCCGTCATGACCGCACATTCGCCGCCAATATACCTGCCGGCGCACTGATCGGCCACGCTCGGAATCTGGATGAGGTAGGGGCAACAATGTCCGAATTCGTCATCACCCGATATCGCAACTTGTCTTTGGGCAGCGTTTCCGGCGAGGTGCCCCCCATTGCGAGCAGCGGATTCCGCAGCAGGAAATTCGCGAGCGGTTCGCAGGCGAATGAGCGCCCGCAGACCCGAAGCGCTCGAACGCCGGGCGAATGAGCGGGTCTCAGGTGAGGGGTAGCGGATTGAGTCGGATGCGCGCAACGAGGGCATGAAGATCACAGACGCCGCCGCACAGCAGCGCATCCCGTCCTTAGTCGCCGACACGGAGATCGCAGTTGCCGAAAAGAACGGTTGGACTGGAGCCCGCATGCGTCCTTTCGTGCTGGTCGGCAGTTGCCCAAAATATCCGACAAGCTCCGGTCCCGTATTTATCGCGGAGCTCGCAGGTTTTGAGAGAGTAAGTTTTATAATCTTATATTCCCTTCCCTCGGGTAAACTCGGCGATGCGCAGCCAGCAAACAATGATATCGCCACGATCATTTTGAAGCATCGGTTTGTGTCCGTCTGAAACGTCCAGTAACTCGACGGACTACTTAATAAGTACGGAGAAACGAAAAAGTCAGCAGTCACGTTTGCTACTGCGTTACCCACACGATTTTGGCCAAAGGAGGTACGGAAAGCGAACAACAACGTCCGCGGGTATGATGCGCTCTATCTCGCGAATCGCGTCGAAGGCCTCCTTCTTCTCCCTGTAGTAGGCATATCGGTCATATACGCCGCAGACACCGCCAACAGTGTCCGCCCGTCGCACGCCGGCAATCGATCGTGAGCACCCGCTGGATGGCAACGGAAGTAAATCCTATGCTGCTCATTCGCTGCTCATGCCTTCTGAGAATTTTGTACGTTCATCCCGTCGGGATCCTTGATGTGCAAACCCGCATAGTCGCCCTGGATTGGCGCCGCGCTGCGTCAAATAGCGCGCGGCGGATTCCTGCCGAATCGCGCAACCCCGATGGCAAAGTGGTCCACAATGCCGGCGGGGCCTCCACGGTTGAGAGAGACGAAGCACCTTGGTGTTGCCGAGGCGGATTGTTGCCGCCCGCCTGATCCTGACTGACCACAGAGAAACCGAACATCCTCTGATAGAAATCGACTGACCGCTGCAGGTCCGCCACATGATGAATGCTGGCATGGTCGATGTTCGCGTCTTTGAAATCGAGGCCCTCTTGGGCAGCGGCGGCCGTTCCGCCGGCTGCCAACATCGCCAGGTCGCGCACCAGTTCTCGACGGCTGAGCGAGCCCTTCTCGGAGCAAGAGACGAGATGCGAAACGACGGTTTCCAGGGCGACTTCCTTTCATTGAAAGTTGGACGGGCCGCGAGATTATAGTGGTATAATCTTGTCTGTCTTTCGCGCCATCGCGCGCGGCGAGGGACTGCCATTCCGGAGCGCTCAATGCGACAGCCACCCGAAGCCATCGTCGAAGGCAAAAAACGCCCTTTCACCGGCGCTGAGTTCTTGCAATCTCTTCGCGACGGGCGGGAGGTCTATATTTACGGCGAGCAGGTCGACGATGTAACGACCCATCCGGCTTTCCGCAACGCAGCCGCCTCCCTCGCCCAGCTCTATGAGGCTTTGCATGACGCAAAGATGAAGGACGTGCTTACCGCGAAGACCGATACGGGCTCCGGCGGCTATACACACAAATTCTTCAAGGCTGCCGCCTCGCGCGAAGACGTCATCGCCCAGCGCGACGCGATCGCGGCCTGGGCCCGCATCTCCTATGGCTGGATGGGCCGTAGCCCCGACTACAAGGCAGCCTTTCTCAACACGCTCGGCGCCAATGCGGAATTCTATGGGCAGTTCGCCGACAACGCGCGCGCCTGGCACAAACGGGCACAGGAGGCGGTGCTTTATCTCAACCACGCTCTGGTCAACCCGCCGATAGACCGTAACAAGCCAGTGGAGCAGGTCAAGGATGTCTACATCACCATCCAGAAGGAAACGGATGCCGGCATCTTTGTGTCAGGCGCAAAGGTCGTGGCCACCAACTCGGCGCTCACCCATTACAATTTTCTTGGCCAGAACATGGGCCAGGAGATTACCGATCCGAGCATGGTCGTGATGTTTATCGCACCCATGGACACGCCCGGCATCAAGCTTATCTGCCGACCGTCCTACGAGTTGGCCGCAGCCGCCACTGGTTCGCCGTGGGATTATCCGCTCACCTCTCGGTTCGATGAGAACGACGCCATTTTCGTGTTCGATAACGCATTCATTCCCTGGGAGAACGTCATCATTCATCGCGATATAGAGCGCCTCAAAAATTTCTATCCGCGCTCCGGATTCTTCAATGGATTTACTCTGCAGGGCTGCACGCGGCTTGCCGTCAAGCTCGACTTCATCGCAGGCCTCTTATACAAGGCGGCGCGCGCGACGGGAGTTGAGTCATTCCGCGGCGTTCAGGCACAGATCGGTGAGGTCATCGGCTGGCGCAATCTGTTTTGGTCGCTGTCGGACGCCATGGCCTTCAACCCCGAGCCCTGGGTCAATGGAGCCGTGCTGCCCAATGTCAGGGCCTGCAGCACCTATCGCCTGTTCATGACGGAAGCGTATCCGGCGGTGCGCGCGATCGGTGAAAAGGTGATTGCATCGGGGCTCATCTATCTGCCCTCCCATGCGCGCGACTTCAAGAACCCGAATATCGACAAATACCTTGCCCGTTACGTGCGCGGCTCAAACGGAATCGATTACAAGGAACGCATCAAAACAATGAAGCTGCTGTGGGACGCGATCGGCACGGAGTTCGGAGCGCGTCACGAGCTCTATGAGATGAATTATTCGGGGAGTGCCGAGTTGGTGCGCCTCTTCCCGCTTCAGCAGGCGCAGGCTTCAGGCGCGCTCAAGCAAATGGTGGCGTTCGCCGAGCAGTGCATGGCGGATTATGACGAGGATGGCTGGCGGCACCCGGCCTACCACGACGGTTCGGACATCTCGCTCCTGCGCAAGAAATGAGTGGGTCGAGACATCTTTCGAGCGACAGTGCCTGTAGCTCGGAAGCCCGTAGCCAAACCCGAATTCAGCCGAAAGATCGGCGCCGCGTCGGACGCAAAATTTATTCTCTCGGACATGTCGGCACGCAGCGCCTCCATTCGTCCTTAGTAAGGCCGTCTACGGGTCGTCTCCCGAGCAAGGAGAACACCAATGAAACTCTATGGATTCGGTCCGACACGCTCCCTTCGTGCGCTGTGGGGCCTCAAAGAGCTTGATGCGGATTTCGAATTCGTGCCCGTCAATCTCGCCGCCGGCGACCACCGGCGTCCCGATTTCCTTCGCCT
>JASHYD010001380.1 GCA_030043175.1 Xanthobacteraceae bacterium
AAGAACGCCAGCGCCCGCCCTGGGATGGCAGAATTGCGCGGGAGCATGCCTCAACGAAAACACTGCAATGCAATAAGTTCGGGGGCAAATCATTGGGCGTGACGGGCGGCGAGATGATGGCCCAAACTGATGATTCCGAGCGCGAACCAGGCGAGTTCGCCGCGCTTTGGATCAGGAGCAGAGGCTGGCGCAAGGGCGGAACGGGGCGTCGGTGAGCCCACTTTGCCGATTGGAGAGAAAAAGCGAATAAAATCAACGTCACCTCCCCGAAAATCTCCACTACACCGGCAGGCGCCCGACACGCGTTGGCCTCCCCGCCGGCGCGGTGTCGCGGTGGCGGCTGGGACGGCAGTCGAGCTTGAGTTGGTTCACCAGGAGCTTCTGGTCGGTGTTGAGCTCTGTGGAGCGGCTCAGCATCAGCGTGCGGCCATCGGTGGTGGGAAAGTCAACGCCGAGCATCTGGAAGGCGGCGGGCTTGTCGAGCACCTCCCTCGCCGTCAGGCCGGGGGGCCAGCGGCCTGAGCCAGGCGCGCAGCGTGATGTGCAGGCTGGCTCAAGCTGAGATCGGGCGGAGCTGCAGATCGTCCTTGAGGCTCTTGAACGCGGCCTCGGTCTCGGCGAGCTGGATGTAGAACTTCCCAGCTTGGCCCGATCCTCGTCCACAGATTGGTGGCTAGCAGATAGCGCCCCTCGCGGCGGCTTATCTTTCGTAGCTTGTCGCGGTTGAGCGCGAAGGCGAGGTCGCATCCCTCTCGGCCACCTCGACATCAATCAGGCGCCATGCCGCTCTTACTTTGAAGCGCGCGGCGCCAAGCTTCATGAGCCGTTCCTCGCGTGAGAGATTCTCCGTCGCCGCGCTGCTCGAGAAGCGCCCATAGCCATTTGAGCTTGCGTCGCCGCATGGCGCGTTCCTGGGTGCGTGGCTGTGCGCCAGCACGTACATCTCCTGCATTCCCGGGGAGAAGCCTGACATCGAACCCCTCGCGAACCGCTCGCCAGGGCAGGGCGCGCAGCGCCTTCCCGGTTTGGAAAGCCGGCCCTTGGGCGTGCCGACGCAGACGGGCAGATCGGCCGTTCGCATCTCGGCAAGGACCTCCTCGCTCGGAATGCCGCGATCCATGATCGAGATGCGTGTCGTACTGGCCCTGTCGTACTGGCCCTCGATCTTGCGCAGGACGTCGCGCTGCGTCGTGCAGTCGGCTTTCCCCGCCAGCACCTCATAGGCATGCGGAAAGCCGTCGGGAGTGACGATCAGTGCGATGCCCACCTGGACGCAGTCGTTGCGCTTGTCAGGGCTGCGGCCGAAGCGGCGTTTGTCGTCCTGGTCGTCCGGCTGCGATGACTCAAAATAGGTGCTGGTCATTCATAACAGCACTTCGAAATTGGTGCCGAACAACTCCTGCCGGCGCTGGCGCAGATGATCGAAAAGCGCCGTCTTGGTTCCGGCAGTTTGTCGAGGCCGCGATAGAGGGCACTAATAATGCACTGATTGTCGCATGGTAATATGGTCGAGCCGAGCTGGACGCGGCCGGCGACCACTATGCCCTTGACGATCTTCAGGCCTCGCCGAATCCGTCGAAGGCGCTTTGGCGGTCGCGGGCGGCGCTCGGCCGTCGGCAAGTATGAGTAAGACGCCAGCGAACTTCGGACGCTCCGCACTGACCCCTTTCTTGCAGGCGGTATTCGCCACGCATCACCCGCAGGCCAAGCCCCCTAACGTCTCGCTCTGCGCTGTTGACGGTGAGACCGAACGGGACTTGCGCCTTCGTGCCCATCGAGTCCACGGCAGCAAGTCGCTGCTCGGATTATTTTTTTTGATGACGTCCTGAGGACCTGAACGCCGATCCTCACGTACCGGCATCGCGTTATGACCGTGTCCGCCTGATCGGCTATAAGCCATGGTCGGTACTGGCGGAGATCAATCCCTATGGGGCCCTCGCTTGCGGAATCGCTTCACGATTGGCACGATTTTTATCTCCTCGTCGGCACGGCATCCGCCACGCTGGTCGGCCTGATGTTCATCGCGGTGTCGATCGGCACGAGTATCTTCAACGAAGATCGCCGCGTCGGGATGACGGCATTCATCACCCCAACCGTAGTGCACTTTGCCGCCACGCTGTTCACCTGCTTGCTGGTCACAGTACCAACCCAGAGCTGGTACAGCCTCGGCGCTTTGCTCGCAGCCGGAGGGCTCGCCGGCTCGATCTATTGTGGAAGTCTCGCAGTTCGGATCATCGTTCGGGCACACGTGGATTTGAGCGATCGGTTGTTCTACGCGCTCCTTCCTCTTTTTGGATATATGCTCGGGCTGGCGTCGGCGGTGTTGTTGCTCATGCAGTCCACCGTGAGCCCCAACCTCATCGCCCCGGCGGTGCTGATCTTGCTTCTTGCCGCCATTCGCAACGCTTGGGACATGATGGTTTGGATCGTGATCAAGACGCCGTCTGGCGGCTTGCCTCCGGCTTAGGGCTGGCCCGGCTAATGTGGTCCAAATCTGGGCGCAACTGCAGTGCTAATTAGTTCGTTTGCCCCTACCATTTCGGAAATCCGCCACGATCCCGCCGGCCAAAGTCTCTCCCGCTATGAGCCATCAAACTGCGGCCGCGATTTTCGCAAGATAGCATCATCGTTCTGTCTGACTCTTGCGAGAAATAATATGAAAATCAATGGCAACCTTGTTGGCATTTCTGTTGCTTGGCTTGGTAAGTTAGGGGGGCGAGCATGATGCGGCCAGCGCATATCGGGTGCCTTATATTACGCCTTGGCGAGCGTAGTCCGTGGGGCACACTGTTCGTTTGCGCTTCCTAACTTTTGTCTCATGACGCGGCTTTACGATGCGCGGCCAATGCCGGCTCGGCAGTTTACGTGCCGTTCGGCGGCAGTCGTGAGCCGTCCAATCTCGCACCGCATTGTTTGCCACGATCATCACCTTAAAAACCTGAAGGCTGAACATGTTCCGCAACCGAATTACCCGCTTTCACCTGGCGGCATTCTTCACACCGTTGTTGTTGGCCTTTGCCGGCGCCGCGCCCGCCGCCGGTCAGGCAGCTCAGCTTCCCGAGAGGCCCGAGCAGCACCAGCACGACCATTCGATGGATATGAACATCCCCAGTGGAGTCACCGATAAGTGCGGACCCACGTATACCTACGACGAGGGACCACGCGGCCCCAGTAACTGGGCGGGCGTTTGCAACGCAGGTCACATGCAAACGCCCATCGATATCTCAACGCCAGAGAAAGTTTCGCTCGCGCTGCTTCCGCAGCTTCTGTTCAACTACCAGCCTGCCGAACTGGACATGGTGAATGACTGCAACAACTACCAGGTTAAGCTCAGGTTCCCGCCAAATCAGTGGCTCAAGGTCGCCAGGAAGCCGTATCGACTAAGCGAAGTCCGATTTCGCGAGCCGGGTGAGACTGCAGTCAACGGCAAGCGTCCACCGATGGCACTCCAACTGGTTCACTTGTCCCCCGAATCCAATTTTCTGATCGTTGAAGTTCCAGTGGTGGTCGGCAAAGAAAATCCAACCATCAAAGCATTGTGGGAGCGCATCCCCTATCCGGGCAAAGAGATCAAAGTCCCATTTATAAAAATCAACGTCATGGACCTGATACCCGCCGATCACGGGTTCTATCGTTTCCCCGGATCGTTAACGACCCCTATCTGCAACGAACCTGTGCAGTGGTATCTGATGAAGAATCCGATCGAGATGTCCGAGGCCCAAATCAACCAATACCGCAAGTACTACCACGACACAGCCAGGCCGCTTCAGCCCCTGAACAACCGTCCGCTGGTCGAGAGCCAGTGAGTCATGATCTGTAGAAGACAACGCCTATGTACCTCCCGCGACGGCCAGACCTTTCGTTTGTCCTGCTTCTGAGCCTGTGCGCCATGCCGCCGGTCGTCTTTCAGGCGAATGCGGCGCAGGAGAACGCTGCGAAGCTGGCCCCTTCCGATCAGGAAAGACGACAAGCAGCGGTGGCGCTCTTCAGCCAGGGCCAACGTCTTAAAGCTCTGCCGCTTCTTGAGGAGCTGGTGCAAAAGAACCCGCAGGACACCGAACTGCTGGTGGATCTTGGGGCCACTCTCATCGACCATGCGGCAACTCTCACCGATCAAGACGCCGCAGCAAAAGAGCGCTTT
>JASHYD010001381.1 GCA_030043175.1 Xanthobacteraceae bacterium
AGATCACGATTTCGCTAATCGCATCCATTCCGACCTGCAGAGCAACGGAGTGCGCTGCTGGTTTGCGCCGCATGACTTACCCATCGGCGGCAAAACTTGGGATGAAATCGACGCGGCCATTCGTCTGCGAGACAAAGTTCTGCTCATCCTGTCCGAGCACTCGATCAAAAGTGATTGGGTAGAAGACGAAGTATCCAAAAGCTTCGCAGAGTAACCGAAGCGCGGGCAAACCGTCCTATTTCCAGTTCGCCTGGACAACGCTGTCATGGATACAGACGAGGCGTGGGCATTGAAGCTACGCGACCAACGCAACATCGGTGACTTTCGGAACTGGAAAAATCACGATCGCTGCAAGACGAGTTTCGACCGCGTCCTGCGCGATCTGAGACGGGCTGCCGAGTAGTCCAAGGGAGAAACCGGAACCGCCGAAGCCGATCAGCTGGAACGTCTACAAGATCGCTAGCAAACCCGTCTGGCTGGGCGAGGTCGAGGCGCCCGACGAAGCCGCCGCGATGGAAAAGGCTGCCGCGGAATTCAAGGTGCCGGCCATAAGGCTGATGGCGATATGGCGAGGACCAACCGCAAGAGCGAAACCACCCGTGGCGATCTCAAGCAAATCGGTTACTACTGCTACAGCGATTGTTGCGATCCCAACGCGGGCGACCACCGCGCGAGTGTGATCCCGGCAGGCCAAAACTGAAGCGACTCAACCACGTGGCCGAATTGCTCGGAGTGGACGCGGCCTCGGAGCGGGCAATCAGGTGGCCGCTGATGGTTTTATCTTGCGACCCGCTGGCGATCGCATTAACGTCCGCGACTTCGGCAAGGACGCAAGCGGAAGAACGCACTATGGGCAGATGATGCGGGGCGCCGATCCCCGCGGCTCGAAGGTCTTGCACCGCTGCTTTCCCACGTAGATCCAGGACTCGCCACTTCGATTATTCGGCGCAATCGCCACATTGGCGTACGACGGGGACCCTGGTCGCGGAGCGTCGAGCCGCCCCGACTCGATGTGACCGTGTGCCCGCAGTGATTGCTCGCGCTCGGGCGGCCGTGCGGCGTGACGGGAGCGCTCCGTGGCCTTAGGAACCGCACAACGGGCGCCGCGCACCTCCGTGCCTGCCTCGCACGGACACACGCGTTCCTTGCGGCTGCGCACTGCCTCCAGGGCTTCCGTTGTCGGCCGGTCGATTGGCGCAATCGAGCGAGTGCGCTCATTGAACGACCGCAAGGCTTCGCGCGACCCGGCGCCCCAGGTGCCGTCATTTTCGATTCCGCTCGCCGCGCAACCGACCCGCAGCAACTCCCCCTGGAGCTTGCGGCCGAGATCCACAGCGTCCGGCGTCACAACCGGCGTGACTGAGGGCGGCGCTGCACCCGGGGCGGCAATCGCGACGTTTGTGCCCGCGCCGACGGGTCGGACTGGGGATGGGGCCGTCGCCGCGGGCACGGCTGCGGGTCCGGATGTCAGCGCCGGCGCGACCGGCGGCGATGGACGCTGCGGGGGCGCGACGGCGACCTCCGGGCCGGCCTTGCACAGCGAACGCTCCGCAATGCGGGCAAGGTCCACAAAGTAGCCGTTTGGAAACCGCCGGAGATAGGCGCGAATAGATTCGCATTCGTTGGTAGCAGCGGCGGATTGCCAAAACGCCATATCGACAGGGTCCGCCGGGTCCGTCGGCAAGCCAGACGGTATCGGGGCGCTGGCCGGCAGCGCAGTTGCGGTGGCCTGTTCGGCCTTTGCGAAATAGAACGTCTTGGACATGTCGCTTAGTTGCTGCGGCCGCTGGGCATTATTGCTTTCCCGGCGCACATCGGCGGTGACCTCCTTGAGCATCACGGAGACTTCGAGTCCGGGTTTCGGCAGGTGCCGCAACAGCGAGGCGGTAAACGGGCTGTTGCGGCCGTGGCCATCGGCCGCTTCGTGGCCCGGCGCAGAGGAGAAAGCTACCAGAGTGTCGCGACCCGTCGGCTCAATCCTCGCGAGCCCCCGGCCGACCGTCACGGCGCGATTGATCGCCGCGAGATTGCGCTTGAGATTGTCGGCCAGCGGATTGTTCCGGCAGGCGTCGAGGAAGATCAAGCTGGTGCTGGTCTTGGATTCCATCAACCGGATCACGGCGTCGAGTTCAATGGTTTCAGATGGCACTAGAAATGCGCTTTCGAGCCTCGCTTCGGTGGAAACCAAATAGTTCTTTTCGTTGATCTGCAGGCCGTGGCCTGCATAGAAGAACAATCCGACATCGGCCCCATCAAGCGCCTGGGCGAAAGCATCGATGACGTGGGCAAACTTGGTCTGGTCGAGGTCGTAGCCTACCGTCACCTCGAACCCGACCTGTCTGAGTGTCTCCGCAATATCGTGCGCGTCATTGCGCGGATTCGCCAGGGCGGGCGTGTAGGCGTATTGCGAGTTGCCCACGACGAGCGCCACGCGGCGCTCCGCTGCCGCCTGCGTCGCCGCCAGGCATGCTATGACGCCGAGGACGGCCATCAGACACTGCCGCATTGCATCCCCCGCTTAAATTGCGAAACCGGTAGGCGCGACGGCCATTTACGCCGCCTCAAACGCTACGAGCCGGATCGTGGTGGCTAGTAAGTAGTATCCTGTCGAAGCAGGAGGTTCATGCGCCAAGGAAATGACTCGCGCGAAGTAACGTAGATGCAAACGCTTGCTCGGCGGCATTATCCCGGCAGGCGTCAAGGATCGCGATACGTATGCCCCTTGCCTGGCGGAGTTCGCCGATCAGGGTCTCCACCGGGACAAGCTGGTAGGGCACTTGGCCCAAGCTCGAAAACTCCGCATCGACGGGCGCCACATACGGTGTGTCGCCGAAGGTCGCGCCGTGGCCCGCGAAATACACCATCGCCACGTCGGCGCCCTCTACTCGATCCGCAAACTGCCCTATCGCCCGCCCCAGCGCCTTCTGATCCAAATCCTCGCCGAAGATGACATCGAAGCCGAGACTCGCAAGAGCGTCGCGTATTCCCCGCGCGTCATTGACCGGGTTGGCAAGCTTCTCGGCATGGCGGTAGGCCCGATTGCCGATCACAAGCGCGACTCGCTTCTCCGCATAGCCCGTGGCGACCGCACACATCAGCCATATGGCTGCAATGAATTGAAGAAATCGCACCTTTCCCTCCACAAAGCTCGGCGACGACGCCGTCAATATGGTCGCAGTTTAGCACAGCCTCGTTTGCGCTGAAGGGGGCGAACAGGACGGTCGGTGCTACATTTCCCGCCGATATGACGAGCCGGTTGGTGAAACGTTGCGGTCGGCCGCAATTGACGAACGGCTGCTGCAGCGGCTCGGGCGGCCCTTTCATTAACCGGGAGCGCGCGTCATCGAGCTATCTGCTATGGGTCGACGGCCGGGCGAGGATGCTGGTGGACACGGGTGGCGGGGCCTATCTGCGCTTCGGTCAGTCGGGGGCCAAGCTGAGCGATCTCGCGTTGATTGGCATCAGCCATCTGCATCCCGACCACGTCTCCGACTTGCCGGCGTTCCTGTGGCTGAGCCATCTGCTCCGCAAGGAACCGCTGCCGATCGTGGGGCCGTCCGGCAACCCCGTGTCGGGACCGACCGATCTCGCTCGGGGAGGATTGCCGGGCAACGACGTTGGGCCGGATTTTCCAACGTTCCTCTCACGCCTGTTCGACGAGAAGAGCGGCGCGTTTCAGGTCCTGGGGCTACGCTCGGCGCTGCCAGGACAACGGTGTACGCCTTAATGTCAGTGTCGTCGACGTAGCGAACACAGAGCCCTCGCTCATATTCAACTCGCGACCTGACTGTGACAGCGTTGGGAATACCCCATGCGAACATGTCGACTCTCGCGTACCGCGCCGAAACACCGGCAGGTCGATCGTCTTCAGTTCCGATCAAAACGGCACCAATCCGAAATTCGTCGATTTCGCCAGAAATGCCAACGTGCTGATCATGCATCTCACCATCGCGGCGGGCGCTGCGAGCACAATGCTGCACGCGGCACCCGCGGTAGTGGGGCGCATCGCGCGGGAGGCGGGGGTTGGGCACCTGATCGTCAGCCACATCGGCCTGTTCGATCTTGAAGCGGCCATTGGCGAACTTAGGCAGTCTTATACCGGTCCGTTGACCGTCGGGGCTGATCTCCAGTGCACACCGATCGCGCGATGACCTGCGACCGGCGCGTATCGGGGCATCCCGTAGTCGAGCATGTAGTCCGTCGTGGCCCTTAGCCGCTGTGAGCCCTCGATCACCTCCGCACGGCAGCTATGGATGGTACTGCGGACCACGTGGTGGGGATCGACGGGCAGTAGCCAAAACGCAGGGGCCTTTCAGCGGGTTGAAGGTACTTACGTCGCGGCCGATACTTGCCGCATGGCAAAGAAGCCTGAGCCATCCAGAAAGCCAGGAATTGCGCGGTGACCCAGCCATGAAGATTCAGGGACTTCCAGCCGGGTTCATCTTCCCGGCCCAGCCGGTCCTCCGGTTAAAACCGCCGGCCGACTTGATCGAGCATGATGGCGAGGATCTGCGCGATCGCCCGTTCCTCGAACGCAAGGCCGCGCTGGCACGCCTGCTGCGCGATGCCAAGGCCGGCATCCTGCTTAACGAACACATTGCCGAAGATGGGCTTACCGTATTCGCCCATGCGTGCCGGCTTGGCGCCGAGGGCATCGTTTCCAGGAAGGTCGATGGCACATATCGCTCCGGCCCTTGCCGCGCCTGGATCAAAGTCCGCAATCCCGCCAGCATCGCCGTGCAGCGAGAGAGGAGCGAGCTTTGGAATCGACGAGCCTCAGGCAATGCACGCCGATAATGACCTGCCGCAAGGGCATGTGCGTGGCTTGGTCCTTCACCGCGGTCGTGATCGGATGGCTCACGCTCGAATTCGTCGGGCGCTCGTTTCGTAGATTTTACGATCTGCGCGGTGAAATCATCCTGCGATTGGCGCATTTCGAGAATGTGGGCGCCCCGCTAGAAGGAAATTCTCGACGATGACGGCGTTGTGGCCCGCCGTAAGGAGCAGCCCCATCAGAAGACGAGATTGAGAGATTGGAGGAAGTGCAGAGGATTCTTCGTGACCTAGCTTCGCAAATGCGAGCACTCTGCTTTGAACGAAAGGTGAGCGGTTATGCCCTTGGGTTATTAGGATACAATCCACTCAAGGCAAGTGAGGGCCTCTTCGGCTTATCCGACTCCATCGATACCTATGGGAGAGGGAGACGCCTGCAGCGAAGTTACCTGCGACGATCTCGAGCGCAAACCACCTGCCGGCCGAAAGGCGATCGAGAGACGACGAAGTAGGGCGGTCTATACAGCGCCAAATCGGCTCAAGGATCTCTGGTGGGAGTGAGCACAGTCGATGGTCGCGACGGCCGCTGAACGGGCTTTGGCACCGTGGCGGAGGCTGGTACCGTTGAGATCTTGTCAAAGATCTGCTGTTCGAC
>JASHYD010001382.1 GCA_030043175.1 Xanthobacteraceae bacterium
CGACATCGCTTGGATGGGCGAGTTTCCAGCCGTTACCGGATATTCAAACGGGCTGCCTATAGAAATTCTCTTCATGGAGCGCCTTGATCTCACCAATGTGCGGCTCTCGGCAAATCCAGCGGCCGGCATCAGCCAGGTCGCTGACTTGAAGGGCAAGAAGATCGGTGTCGCGATCGGCTCGACTAGTCACTATCACGCGCTGCAGGCGCTCACGCAAAATGCGCTGAAGCCGTCCGAGGTCACCTTCGTCAATCTGACACCAGCCAACATGCCGCCCGCCTATATCGCCAGGCAAATCGACGCTGCTTTCGTGTGGGAGCCCAATATCAGCGCGATCGAACGGGCGGGCGGGAAGCCGATCGCGACAACCAAGAGCCTCAATATGATCACTGGCGGAGTTTGGGTAGCGCGGAAGCCGTTTGTTGCCGACAATGCTGAGACCGTGCGCCGTTTCCTGATCGCGTGGCGGCAGGCGCAGAAGGACTACAAAGCTACTCCGAAGGATGTGCGTCAGTACGAAGCCAAGCGGGTCAACATGACGCCCGAGGACTTCGACAAGCTGATCGAAGGTCAATCTGCGACAAACCCGGATTTTGAGGCGGTCCTGACCTCAGCCTTCATGGGGCCGCCAGGAAAGGAGATAGATTCACGGCTTATGAAGCATCTGCAGGGGATTGCAGCTTTTCTCGTTGAAGAAAAGCGAATTCCCGCGCTGCCTGCTAACTGGCCGAGCATCTTCAACACGAAGCCGATTCAAGCGCTGCTGGCAAAGTAATGATATCTTATCTACTAAGGGCTTGCAGGTCCGGGTTCAGCAAGCCCTGACGCGCGAATTTGGAGTTGCGATGATGGGCCCGGTGCTCAAATTCGATCATGTATCCTTTGGCTACGATGGCCGGACGATCATGCGCGACACGTCGTTCGACATTTACAGCGGCGAGATCGTCGTCCTGCTCGGTCCGTCAGGCTGTGGCAAGACGACCATCCTCAATATGATCGCGGGATTTCTCGAGCCAACAAGCGGCGGCGCCTTTCTCGACGGTAAGCAGATCGAGGGGCCTGGTCCGGACCGTGGGGTCGTCTTCCAGGCGGCCGCGTTGTTCGATTGGATGACGGTGGAACAGAATATCGCGTTCAGTTTGCGATGCGCCCGACGCTCCCGCCAGGATCAATGCCTGGTTGCCGATGAGATGGCGGCCCTTGTCGGATTGTCCGGATTCTCCAGTCACTATCCTTACCAGCTCTCGGGAGGGATGCGACAGCGAGTTGGCCTCGCCCGCGTTCTCGCGGCAAAGCCGCGTGTCATGTTGATGGATGAGCCATTCTCCGCGCTTGACGTGCAGACCCGCGAGCAGCTTCAGGAGGAGACGCTGCGCATTCGAGACGAGACTGGTTGCACCATACTGTTCGTGACGCATAGCATCGATGAGGCGGTTTTTGTCGGCGACCGGATATTCCTTTTGACCAATCTCAGTGACGGCAATTACGAGCAGTTTGAAATTAAGCTGCCAGCTCCGCGCGCAGTTAGCGAAAACCGTCTCAATCCTCAGTTCATCCGCCTCCGCGAGGTTATCTACCGTAAGATGCTGCAACGAGCCCCACACTGAGTTGGGCTACGATCGATGATGCGAAAATGACGCCCCTTGCGAAACGACGTTACGCCGCGCTGGCCATCCTTTCGCCAGTTGCGATTTTGATTCTCTGGATGCTGTTGACGTTCCGCGCTACAGTGCCAGCGGTGATCCTTCCGTCGCCCTTCGCCGTTGCGGCAAGCCTTTGGGATATGGTGCGACACGGTTATTCCGGGACGCCGATCGGGGTTCACCTCGCTGCGAGCCTGACCCGCGTCGGCGTCGCCTTCACGCTCGGATCGGCGCTTGGCACTGCAATTGGTCTGTTGCGCGGCCGCGTTTCGGCGATCGACGCGCTGTTTGTCGCGCCATCCGCCGTGTTGCTTCCGATCCCGCCGTTGGGCCTCATCCCATTGTTTATCCTTTGGTTTGGCATCGGCGAACTTTCGAAGATCGTCCTTATTTTCCTATTCGTATTGTTGATCACCATGGTCAACGCCCAGGCTGGAGCAAACGCCGTTGGCGTCGACACGCTTCGCGCTGCGCGGTCTATGGGCGCCAATCGGTGGCAGGTCTTTCGTTTCGTCGTTCTGCCTTCAGCGCTGCCACAGATCATGACCGGGCTGCGCGTGGCAATGGGAACGGCGCTCACGATCTTGGTGGCCTCGGAACTTGTTGGCGGCGATCGCGGGCTCGGTTTCGTCATCCTCGATGCCAGCAGCTTTTTCCGCACTACGTATGTGTTCGCGGGGATTTTCGTGATCGGCATCATCGGGCTCATTAGCGACCGGGCGATCGCTTATGCCGCGCACCGGATCGTTCATTGGGAAGGTCGACGATGACGGCTTTACAATCCTTGCCCTTGACCTTCGCTGCGATCCGGAATGCGACCGAAAAAGGTGTAGCTGCTGCAGACATCGCAAACGAGGCGTATCGGCGGGCCGCAGCATTGTCGCGCGACGGCGTGTTTACCGCGTTGGTGCCGCGCGAGGCCGTGATCAATGCGGCGTGCGCCCTCGACCGGAGAGCCTCCGCGGGCGAGATGCTGCCGCTCTTAGGATTGCCGTTTTCCGTCAAGGACAACATCCATGTCGCAGGGATGCCGACGACCTGCAATTGTCCCGCGCTATCGATCATGCCGTCAGAGTCAGCGTCTGTCGTGCAGCGACTTGAAGCGGCCGGCGCCGTGCTGATCGGCAAGAATACGATGGACCAGTTCGCGACGGGTTTGAACGGGACCCGGAGCTCCGAACCGCTGTGCCGAAATGCTCTTGACCCTCGCTATATTCCGGGCGGGTCGAGTTGGGGCTCGGCCGTCGCGGTCGCGCGTGACACAGTCGCGTTTTCGCTCGGAAGCGACACCGGAGGCTCAGGTCGCGTGCCGGCCGCCTGCAATGGGATCGTTGGGGTAAAACCGACACTTGGCCTCGTAAGCACCCGCGGTCTCGTGTACAATAGTCGTTTGTTCGATTGCGTTCCGGTTTTCGCACGGCGCTGCGACGAGGCATACGAGATTCTAGAGCTTCTGGCCGGGTATGATGAACGAGACCCGTTCAGCCGGCCCGACGCTGACAACGTCTCACTTTTCGGGACGCCCGCCGAGCCGCAAGTCTTGGCTGTGGTCAAGTCGGAGCAACTGAAATTCTTCGACGATGATCACTCGCGGCGTGCTTACGAGAGTAATCTCGCAATGTTGCGGGCGCTGGGACACGATTTGAAACCGATCGATTTCGCCCTGTTCGAAGAAGCAGGGCGCCTCGTCTTCCAAAGTGCCATGGTGTCCGAGCGGCTTGTCGATTACGGGGAGGTATTCGAGTCGAACGCTGGCGCCATTCATCCTGCGGTGCGCGCAGCCATCAAGCCGGGCGTGCGCTACACTGCCCGCGAGGCCTTTGAGGCAATTTACAGCATGAAGCAGCTACAGCGGCAGGCGCGCGCGCTGCTCGCAGATTGCGCCGCGCTGGTTGTTCCCACGGTGCCGACGATTTTCACGATCGATGCGATGCTGGACGAACCGCTGGCACGAAACACGATGATGGGCACCTACACCTATTTCGTAAACCCGCTCGACTTTTGCGCCGTCGCGGTACCCGGCCGTCGCCTAGACAACGGACTTGTGTCGTCGCTCTGCTTTGTCGGCCGCGATGGCGAAGACGCGCGGATCAGGACCCTGGCAACTGCGTTCGAGGCGGCCTTACAATCAGCCCGCGCGCTCAGCTATGGAACCACGGCAGCTATCCGGCGCTAAGCTGCCGGATCGCATCTGGGTGAGTTGATTCACTCGGTGGCGCTCCACAGGCTAGGGTTGCAGCCGCTCTTCGCTCGGGTAACAGTCTCTACGGTGATCCGCCTTTCGCTTTCGGATGCACTTCACGGGTGCTGATTCGCGCTTCGGCCGCCCGACCTGGTTCGCAAACGACCGATCTGGTTCGGCGGCACGGATCGTTCAGGAACCGAGACTGGGGCTACGACCGGATCGCGGGCGCCATGGCCAATCGCGGGTATCTGATTTCCGATCAGACGGTTGGCAATGTTCTGCGACGGAACGGCCTGCCACCAGCGCCGGAGCGCAAGCGCACAACCCCGTGGTCGGTCTTCATTCGAACCCACTTGGCGCTGCTGGCGGGAACCGATTTCTTCACCGCAGAGGAGCTCACGCTGCGCGGTCTGGTGACCTGCTACGTGCTGTTTTTCATCCATCTTGAGAGCCGCCGGGTGGACATTGCTGGAATCACGGTTCACCGAATGAGCCTTGGAGAAGCAAATCGCTCACCGCCCACCGTCCATCCCCGCCGGAGGACGAGTATCGCGGCGGTGATTTCACCTCGCTGCCAGAAGAGACCTCCACGGTCGACGACCAATCGCTCTGAGATCGCAGGCGTTCAGCCAAATGTATTCACAGCTGCGGCGGTCCTCGGCCTTCGACGAGGCGCGACG
>JASHYD010001383.1 GCA_030043175.1 Xanthobacteraceae bacterium
TGCGTCCCGCTCCACTAGCTCAAGGAAACCCTGGACGATGGCTTCTTCGAGCGTATTGCCGGCTGCACAGCCATTGGAATCCGCCTGATATCCGGCCCCATAGAAAAAATACAAAAGCCCGGTCGGAAGGTATTTGAAGCATTCGTCGCGCAGAGACCAGACCGGCGACCACTCTATTTTGGCCGACGGATCGAACGGGGGTGGGACCATGTGCGAATGGCCCGTATCGAGCGCGCTCGTCTGGCGTCGCCCATATTGGGCGTCGCTGAAGAGGAGGACGTCGTTCGGATGGAGGACCTCGCCCGGCAGAAAATCCGTGAAGCGCCGCGTCACTCGGATTTCATCGCCCTGGAAAATCCCGGAATAACGTTCGATCGCCTCCATGAGCGCGCTGGCTTCGCCTTGCTCGGCCGTACTGCCCTTGCCGAAGCTCCCGCCCCTCAGTCCTGCCCTCAACTGGTTGACCGTACGGGCAGGCGCAGAAAAATTGTGCGCAGCAAAATAATTAGTGTTCAGCGGCAAGTCGGCCTCGATCCGTTCCAGCCGTGAAACCACGCCAGTGAGCGGGCTCACGTGCTTTCGGAACCGCGCGACGGTTGCCCGCGACGAAACGGTGCGGTATCCGCCGCTCGTCATGACCAGCTTGCCGCTGGCGTCAAGCTCGACCGGCGTCGGCGCACGGCGCGGATCGCGCAATTTTTTGCGTCCGCATGCCGGACATTGCGGACGGGCCGCCACGTAATGCTTTGCAATCGTGGCGCCCGACAGATCGAGGCTGATAATGTGATCGTTCAATTCCGTACGGAACCCGGTGGCGACCGCTTTGGCGATCTCTACGGCAGCAAGCTGGATGCCGGTCTGTCCGAGCGGATGTCGAGCCAGAGGCGATACCGCGACGCAGCGCGCATCCCCGCGGTCGAGCAACGCTCGGACCTCCCGGTTCCGCCTCATCCGGTCGGCAAGGCAGGTCCAGCAGGCGCCCCTGCCCGGGCTGAACACGGGTCCCACCAGAGGAAAAATGCCAGAGGGCTGAACCAGCAGCCACGGCGTTTGTTTGGACAAATGTTGCTGGTTCAAGTCGGCCAGCCATGTTTCAAGATAGTCGTTCACCATCGTGATGGTCAGGGCAGGAGAGCGTTCCACAACGCGAACGCCCAGCTTGCTCAAGGCGGCGCCGAGTTGCTTTTCACCCGGCACGTCGATCGATTGAATGCACACACGACATTTCTGCAGATTTTGCTCCGCGTTTTCTGGCGCCAGGCCGAGGCTTGCCCAATAAGCTGCCATGGTGCCGTCGGAGCCGCGTGATACGGGGACGACGTAACGACGGTCGAACAGTCGCTTCAGCGCTTCCTGAATCTTCTCCGACGGGAAATCCCGCTCTAGCTCGCGAACGAGCTCCCGACAGCTCTGCCCCCCTTTTCCAATTGCCGCCGCAAGTGCGCAGTAGAGTTGGCCGTGGAGAAAAAACTTCCTGTCCTCGGAATAGAGGCACACGACGTCGGGTGGCAGCAGGTAGACGGTGAAATTGGGAGAGAACTGCGGAACGGCTTTGCTGTTGGGCAGCATCAGGCTGCTCCCGTGGTTGCCTGTCACAGCGATAGTGTCCGCGAATCCGGACCGCTACGGCATTGCGATGTCACACCAGCCGCGCACGACTTCCGCCTGCGTGGTCGGACAGCGCTTGCGGTCTGTCACCAGCAGCAGCAGCACGAACACGAACAGGAACAGGAACAGGAACAGGAGCACGAGCACGAGCACGACCAGCCGCAGGAGCACGAGCAGGAGCACGAGCAGGAGCACGAGCACGACCAGCCGCCGGACCGGCAACTAAAACCGCAACCGCAACCGCGGCAGCCGCACCCCCGACATCCCCGGCAACCGCCGCAACCGCCGCAACCTCCGGCAAGCCGCACGCCCGCGTTGCCTAGTTTGGGATTATCCGTATCGAAAACATAGAACGTCGCCAAACTGACGTCGGAGATTTCCTCTTCGCCGAGGATAATTTCGTGATTTGGCGCGTTCTTCACCACCGGCCGAATATCTACTGCCGCGCCGTTAGTCGTCGCGGCTGCGCTCCCCGCCAGCGCCAGCGAAAACCCGGCAGCTCCCAACACTGGCACGGTTTTCTTGGCAGCCCTCCGCTTCGCCGCTTGTTTCGCACGTAGCATAGTGAGCTCCTCAATGCTCGAAGAGCATCCCTCGTACGCCCTGCAAGACGCGCTGTAAGCCGCCTTCCTTACTTATTCACCTTATTTATAAATTAATTCATGAATTAATTAAATTCAAAAATAAATAATATGACAAATATCACTGCAAGCCGACCAACAGTATGGCAGTTTTTTGTTGACGAGTCGATTATGGCGCAAACGCACCAAGCGATGCCTCATTCATTCCTGCACGATCCGATTAATATTCCGCCGAAAGTGGCCACTCTCGATTATCCGCCTGCAAAAAGGTTTCATCGCGCTTGAGGCTCCATGACGGCCGGAGCATGGCCGAGTGAACCTCTTTGCTGCTCGTCGCTGCGCGCCCGGACGCTCCTCCCGCGCATCAAACTCAAACCACGCCCGATGCCGACGGTGGGCGATTAATCGTCTTCACTTGACCGCGCCCTCAGCGCGCGGCGCGCACGCGAACCTGGTCGCGCACACCAGCTCTTGCTGCAGCAATAATCGTCCGGCTATGACTTAGCTTTTAGCTTACCGACCTCGTCAAGCGCGTTGCCGGCAGCCTCGAAAGCTTCACTCGATCGCCACAATCGCCTCAGGCCCGAACCGCCCCAGGTTGCACGAATGAATGAACTGACAGAGCTGCTCGCCCATGACCGCAGCCGAGCACGCCCAAATTGAAGACTGGAAATGCGTCGGGTCAAGTTTGATTGAGGCTAGGAGAGCCAGGTGCAATTCATCACTTTTAAATCTCGCCTCCAGCATCATCGTTGGATAGCAGCTTCACCGCGTCGCGCCCGACACAATAAGAGACGCGGCACGCATTACCTTATGCGCGCGCTGGACGGCTGCAGTAAGAGAGTAAGCCGACACGAGTCTTGCGAAGGCTCTGCAATCCCTACGCTGCCGGTCGCGCTCTGCACGCCGTTGATGAAGACCGCAAGGGAATGCCTGATGGCGACCGCCCGCGGCTGCCGCATGTGGTCGTCCCGCACGCGACCCGATTGCCTTCGCGATGGGGGACTGAGGTGGTGTTTTTAAAGTCGCTGACGCCACGCGGAGGGGCGAGGGGAAGCGAAAGCCAACGACAGGCCGATCGCACCGAGAAACAGCGTCAGCCGCGCCCTAACAGAGCGACGGCGCCGATCCGTTGTCGGTCGCCTTCTCGACGCGCTCAGCAATGATGTAAGCAGCGTGTCCGCCTTGCAACACTCGGCAGCGTCCGCATCCAGTCAGCGTGGCCTACAACTTGGGCGCAGCGCCAAGAGGACAATTGTTCGTGTCGCCGGCCACTTTTCAGCTTACGGAATGCCTGAACGCACCATTGGCACCTGTGACGGCCGCGCCACGGGGTTGCGCGGTGTGGCAGGGGTGGGCCGTTGCGTAGGCATAGAGATCTTGTCAAGGATGTTGTGCTCGACCGCCTCCAGCTTGCTGCTGAAGTCGCGGGTTATCGACTCGTGGCTGGCCGACAATTGGTCGACGCTGCGTCTCATCTGCTCTTGATTAGCGTCAAGATTAGCCGCGATCCGGTCAATGCCTTGCCGCATGGCGTCGAGATCGAGCGATATCGCGTTGAACTGCTGCTGATAGGGAGCGCGGGCGGTTGGCGCGATCATCTCTCTGGCTGCGCCACCGTAGGACTGCCACGCCAACGTGGTAGCGACGCCAATGAAATAGGCGATCAGGTAGGACGCCAAGGCGAGCGGGGCGAGCCTGCCGACCCACGACCATCTTTCCGGAAGCCGGTCGCGATTCGGGTTGGGCGGACGACTAGCAGGCGCCTCAGCTGATGGCTTGACGAGCAGAGAGGCTGCAAAGAACTCAGGCGGCGTAGGGCTCTGCGTGGTATTCATTTGCGCCTCGCTCTCCGGGTCCCGAGCCGGCCCCCCTATGAGACCCCCAGCCAACGCCCGTGACTTTCATCGGAATGGTAGCCGCTCACAGCGGGATGTCGCGGACTGCGCCGGGGTCAGGGATAGGCCGATCGCCCGGAGAGATTCATCCATGACGTAAGAAGCGACTGTGCTGGGCCACTGTCCGTCGCCTTCTCGACGAACTCCGCAAAGAATCCATTTCTCGTCCCCATAATTCTTCATGGTTCGCGGTGCAAGGGGGATGCCCACGCGTGCTGTACGCGGCAGCGGCGGCTCGAAGCCGAGCGAAGCCTGCCGACCCCATGCCGATTCAGAACTTTTAACTTGCTCCTTCAACGTGCCTCAATCAGAGTCGGTGTGAACAATGGGCGCCGAAATTGATTCACTTGAAATTCCACGTTTGGCGAGGTGGCCGCTTGGCCGGTTCGCTGCGAATAGGTATTTTATCCTTGTCGACGAAATCCCTTTGTCAAAGGAGAACTCATGACCTTGCGCCGCTTCATTATCGAAAGAGCAATTCCCGAAGTCGGCACGTTCGCCAGAGAGCAACTTCGGGACGCAGCAAAAAAATCGAATGAGGTGCTTCACCAGCTTGGTCCAGACATTCAGTGGGTTGAAAGTTACGTCGCCGACGACAAGACGTTTTGTGTTTACCTTGCCAAAGATGAGGGGATCATTCGCAAGCACGCGGAGATCAGCGGCTTTCCGGCGACCAAAATCACCGAAGTAAAGAAAATGATTGATCCCACAACGGCCGCGACATAGGGCGAAATTGCACGGCGCAAATTTGCCTGGAAGCTTAAAAATTGCTGACCGTGGCGACGTACCAGTGATGGCTTGGCGATTGTGCGTGAAGGTCTCTCCGGCGGGCGACGCGACCAGCACCGATGGCGGTGAGGACGTGACGATGCTGCTCCAGCTTTTTCGCTACAGCGAACCTCGGTCGTCACTCGAATAGACCCGCTCGCCGGTCAATCCATGACCTGCTGAACATCGTCCATGGTATTCGGCACCGCGGGCATCGAGCGAGTGCCCCTCGGCGAATTGCGCGGCACCCGCTGTCACGAGCATGACCGGTTAATGTCAGCGGTGGAAGCCACCGCATCGGCCCCGGGGCAATGAAAATCGCGCGTCTTCCGGCCGGGTTCGCAGGTTTCTACTTAACTGTCCTTTTGCGTATCTTCCTCTTGGTTGCCGCGACCCTCCAAACCGCGCTCAGGCCGCGCATCGACGTAATCGGCAAGGACCATATAAATGCTGGCAAGGCCGAGCAGTTCAACTCGCTCAGCCGTGCCGCGCACCTCATCGGCGGCACGCGTGCATTCCATCGCCTTCTTTCGGTACGTTTCGAGATTCGACATTTCGTGTATCCCCCTGAAGCACTAAGCCGGATTGCAACGCCGAACTCTGGGTCTGGTTCCCGACGTAACCGAGGCCACCGCACCATCATGGCGGGCCCCGCGGCCCTCACTTTTCGTTCCCTCTATGTTCCGCAAGGATAGGGGCGGTTGAAGGACCTTTACCGCGGGAACGTGCGCGGAACCTCGACTGGACTTTCGAACCGCCGGAAAAAAGTCATGGCGGACTGAGCCAAATCGGCGGGGCGGAATTCAATCGACTGCCGCTTTTCGCAGGGCTCTTTTTTACGAACGGCATTGCTGCAAGAGCCATTGCGACAGACGTCGGATGGCTGAGCACCGTGATCGGCCTGTTCGATGTCAGTGTCATTGTGCTCGCCCGCCTGCGCATCCGGTCTTTGGTTGATGACCGGCCACGCGGAGCAATCGGCGGTCCCCACCGACCTCGTTATCGGCTCGGTTGCGCTCGTGCTGATCACTCTTCCCACTGGAGGGCCGAGCTGGATCGCGCAGGCGGACTGGCTCTGTATTCTGCCGTTCACGGACGCAGACCTGCCGACGCGACGCGGGGCGCTGGCTCACTATTGTTAGCGGCGACTGTACCCCTCTTTTGGAGCCGCTTGTTGTTCCAGTATTTTTGCAAACTTCATCCTGGAAATTGATGCATTATTCGTTGGGTGGATGCTTGGTACGGAGCGGACGAGCGGACGCGCAATATCCTCGCTTCGCAAATCGTAGCGGATACCTCGTGATATTCCCGGGGTGTTCATCGTTAGCGAATATGTCACTGGCCTTGCTCTGTTGGATTACGGTAAGCGAGTTCGCGGGGGATCGGCGAACCTAAGCGATCTGTAATGGTGCCTGCTGGCTTGCGGCTCACTGCTTGCCAGCCCGTCCATCCGTCAGGTTGGCGATGCTGTCACGAATACTCTGGTTCTGATTGCCACGCTGGGGTGGAGCTTCTGGGGGTGCAACACATGAGCTCTCCCGCGCTTAAGTGGCTGATTGCGGCCTTGCTCCCGCCAACTCGAGCATGGAAAGAACGCTCACCCGCGGAGAATGTTATCGCATTCCTGATGCGGCGCGGATTCGATGCAGCTGTAGATGAACGGACGAATTTTCGCAGAATCCTGGCGCTCAATAGCTCCTGCCGGATGCGCCTGTTGATAGCATCTAATGATGGAGCGGATCGGGACATGATGCGCAGCCTTGCTGCCCTCGCCGAGGCCTGATTTTCGTTTATCAGGGCAAGGTCTACCAAGAACAGCCGATCCTATTGATTGTATCGGCTGAATTGTGGGCGCGAGCGCCCGGCAAATTAGGATTGACGGATCGTCACCTCCCCGTTCTTGCGGTGGTGGGGCAAAATCGAGGCGATGTAGAGCGCCTGTTCTGGGACGACTTAAGTAGGGGCAGCCCCACGGAGATGGTCCGTTGAACGCATCCTACGATTTTCTATCGCCAGCGGCACCGATTGGCAGCGGGTCGACCTGATTCCTTCTCATCTCGCTCCGCGGGCCCCATCAACAGCGAGGTGTTATTTTGGCTGCCGGGGTCCTATCGGCGACGCCGCTCCGGACTCCCTGCGCAGCGATGACAGGGACAACGTAGTGTTGTGCTTTGCTAAACCGGCAGACACAAATGCCTTTGCAGAGCGCTTTGGGGGGTTGCCTTCGCCCCAGAGATAATCCCGAAAACAAGCGGGCCGAGCTGAAGGCCGCACTTTGATTGTCCCTGAGTGGATCGAATCAACGGCTATCGGCGTTTTTCTGTTGTGGATTGTTGTGCACTTGCGCCGCGCTGGACAGACAGGAACTCAATGCCAATGAGAGACGATGGGCTACTCAAACGCATGCCTGGCTTCTTCTACATCCTCATTCTTTTCATAGCCGGGAGGCTCATCTTCGCTGACCCACGGGCCACCTTGTTCCAATGGGGTAAGTACCACCTCTCTTGGGTTGAGGTCCTTATGGTCGGCGCAGCGATGATGGCGATGGCTGAACAGTTGAAAGTGTCTCATCCTGGAATTGACAACACTATTGAGGCCATTTTGATGGGTGCAATGGCCGGTGTGCAGGTTCTGCTTTTCGCTCTTGGGGCGGCAGGCGTGAGGCACCTCGCTATCTTTAACAATACTGAGTTTCTCATGCTTACTTTGATCAGCATTACTCAGGCTATTGTTGCGACTTTGATCAACGCTAGGACGCTACGGCGGACGATCGGGGTGAGCGGCAGCAGCTAATCCAAGTGGCGACAAGATCGCGAGCCCGCTCGCCGCCGCAAGGCCGCTGGGCGGGCTCGCTAGCGCCTGCATGGCCGCGCATCGACCAGCGCTTCCAAGGCCAGCATGAAAAAGTTCTCATCCATCCGCTGCGGCTGCGCCTGGATGAGCTATTGCGGTGTCGCGTGTCATGTTCGGCACCACGCCTCCGGCTCTCGACAAGAACTTCGGCAGTCGCAGCTTTGCCACAAGAACTCCGCCACCGTGGTCGCCAACGCCCGCGTGACGCCGCAGATGATCGATCGCATGATCCCCTCTATCACGAAGACTAGCACGTCGTGGTCGTCCGGATCGGATTGCAGGCCGTCGGCCGCTCGCCGCGGCTGCTACTACCGCTGCGCCTCGATCGTGTGAACCTCCATGGCCTGGTGCGCCTTGAACACGACGAACTTCTGCTTCGCTTGCACCTCTGTCGTCTCGTGCTTCGCAACTGCTCGCACAACACATCACCGCACAGTGGAATTGCCGACGTCGCCGCAGCTGCGGTGCTTCTGACAATAGGCCATGCGCCGCGCCTGCCGCAGTCAGCCATCTCCCGAAATGACGACGCTGCCGCACACTCGTGGTAATGCTCCCACACCTGTTTCATTTCGCATCCTGACAACGAGCAGGCAAAGAGCGCCGCAAATCCTGGGGGAAGTCGCGTTTCGCATAGTGTGTTCCCTCTGCCTCGATGGCCAATTCGGGTACCAATGCCCTGCAATCGCTAATCCTGATCGTCAGATCGGACTAAGACTCGGTGCCAGTAGCAAGCTGGGCTGGTGTGCTCAGTAATAATCCCCTCGCTTGCCCTTCGAACCGCCCCTTACCTCCGCGAACTGATACGGCCCCCTTGAATGCGGTCCTTGCACCTTCACTCCGAGCCTCCGCTGATCAATACGTTACTCTGGTCCATCGTGAATCACACGGCTCGCCCGAGCCGGTGATCGGCGCGCGAGACTGTGCACCTCCGCCTCGCCTCTTGGGAACGCCGGGGTCGGATTGGCATATACCATCAGGAGGAGTTGCATGAAGAGAGGGATTCTACGGCGCTGCGATCGCACTTGAACCGTTGGCAACACGGGAGTGTTGAGGCCGGAAGATGCCCAAACACAAACGTCGGGCCGCAGACACGCATCTTGGTAGTGCGACTGGTGCCGTGGGTGCTATGCGAACAGTCAATGTGAGAACATCAAGATTTGCTGATCGTGAAAAGGCGGAGAGACGACGATCATGACAACGCTACTTTTGGTCACGCACACCGTGACGACATCTGGCAAGACCACTCGCCGGGCACGGTGCGAGGGCAGCCCATCCGTGTACACGGTCAAGCGCACAGTTTCGGATAGCGCCCATATGCTCGTGCCGGAAGACGCACGGCGCACGCCGAAGTGCGCCCGCGAGCGCTTGAAAATGTCTAGCGCGGTCGAGCCTGTTCATTGTCCGGATGGTACGGCGTCCACAAGTCCGCGATGGGGACTGCGCGCTTTCCTCCGTAAAGACTACGATCCGGACAAACTGGCCTGACGGGGAGCTCCGGCCCAAGGGAACCGGCGGTCGCGTAATATAAGCTAGCGCTTCTTCGGACGATATTCGCCCAAATCGATCTCATAGCCGCGGTCTTTCGCTGCCGCGCGATGCAGGGTGGCCCGCTGCTTTCGCGAAAGCCTCAGTGTCTCGGCGACGAGATTGACCCACTCTGGCGAGGCGCTCTTGCGCCCCGTTAGCGTCTGGTTCGTGTAGGCGTGCGATTTGCCGACCGCTTCGGCAAGATCAGCTTGTGACATTCGACGCTCGGTCAACAGATGGCTGACCGCAACGCCGAATGTGCTTTTCGTCGATGAGCGGCGCGACATCGCTTCACAGCGAAAAATCGTCCACGGCCTTGTGCCTGGGCTGCGGCGGAATCGGCCGCGACTGCGGCTTGGGCACCTGCGAGCCTTGCTGGCCGAATACGCGTTGGAAATGCGCATCGCCCGAGGCAGCGCGTGCACTCATCGAAAGACCCGTGTCTCTCGAACGGCCTGCAGCGTAGTCTGCGATTGACTCGCCCATCGCCGCATAGGACGCGCGCACATGCTGCGGCGATCGCCCGCTGGACAGCGTTGACATCGCCGCCACGCCCATACGCGCTCCCGTATCGTAGGCATCAATGCCGGTGCCCAAAAAGTTGAATTGCCAGCCATCGGCGGTCTTTTCCTTGATCAGGGCATTGAGCTCGTCCCACGTATGCTCGGTCGACGCGTTCTCGTGCCCGTCGGTCTGAATGCACACTACGACCTTGGGATTGCTGCCGTTGAGCGACTTTTCCACCGCCTTGATCGTCTTGTAGGCAGCGTCGATCAGAGGGGTGCTGGCGCCCGGCTGATAGCTTTCCATGGTCAGCTCGGCAACCTTCGACACCGGAACCGCCACACAGACCTTTTCGATGCGGCGGCTGTCGAACTTGATCAGCGTGAAGTCGATCGGCACGGCCTCCGCCTTGAGCGAACCGAGATAGGAATTGAACCCGCCAATGGTGTCGTCCTTGATCGACTCCATCGAGCCGGTTTCATCGAGTAGAAACGTCACCAGCGTGCATTGATCGGTTCCAGCCTTCTTCGACTTAGACATACACAGCCTCCTGTAAAACGGCCGGAATTAGCCTAATCGGCATATATGCCGTAT
>JASHYD010001384.1 GCA_030043175.1 Xanthobacteraceae bacterium
GCGTTGACCATGACGCTCGCCACTGCTCCATGCTGCCGGAAGCCCTCGAGCAGCCGATAAATGCCGCGCTTGACCCCGTACGCGGCCCACGAGATCGCCATGGTGTCGAGCACGCCCGCCGGCAGCGGGTTTCCCATCGGGCTGATGCCGGGAGCCTTGCCGTCGGACCACGCCTCAAGGCAAACGTTGAAGACGACTGCGGTTCGCTTGTCGCTGGGCCACAACCAGTTTGCGGGGTTCGTCATGCCGCGCCGCGCTCCTTGGTTTTCCGGGCATGTCATAACAGGCCGGGTCAGAGCGGGCAAAGGCGCAGCAGTGAGCCGGCAACCGGCGCCTCCGGCGCCTTTGCCAAAGCCGTCCAAGCCCTGACCCCTCTCCGCATGGTTGTCCGCCGTCTCAGTGCAGCACGTTTCGGTCGATGATGGGCCCGCCAGAACAGGCGGCTGGCACTGGCGGCGAAAGCCGTCCCTTGGAGATCGCAGCACGCGAGCCGAGAGCCTCGCCAAGACCTGCTCAACAAACCCATCATGCGAGCCCGCGAACGTATCCGGCCAATGACGGCCACCTTACGAAGGGCGCAAAGGAGCCGGCTCAGCCTCAAAGCGCGTGATGGTGATCGTGACCGCCCGACAGAGGACCTTCAGAACAGCACGGTGGTTCCTTCCCGCCCGCGAAACCATTCAGGGATTTGGCCTGCGTCCGCGGATGACCGTCTCGCGAATCCTGCTTAGCGCGATCACATCGCCGTGACCGAACCGTTCGGTCATTGATTTATGCTGGCGTAAGTCATATTGACTGAACCGTTCGGTCAACAATCGGACGCCAACCAGGAGAAAAATACCATGTTCGCCAAAGTCGCATTCGGACTGGCCGTTGTTCTTGCCACCGCTTCGGGCGCGCTCGCCACAACGAGGACGTCCAGTATTGCCCCGGCCCACGACACGCACAGCGTGTACAACCCGAGCGGCGCTTATGTCGGCACAGACCCGGACCTCAACGTTCGCTTCGAATTGAACCGGGACTGGGCGCGGGGCCGCTAATTGATGACTGAGCCATTCGGTCAATCGCCATAGGAGAAGGTACCATGTTCACCAAAGCCGCATTTGGACTAGCGCTCGTCCTCGCTACTGCTTCGGGCGCAGCGGCCATGAAGGCTGACAGCAGCAGCCTGAGCCATAGCTCGTACACCAATGTGTACAACCCCTTAGGTGCCTATGTCGGCACCGACCCCGACCTCAACATTCGCTTCGAACTCAATCGGGACCGGGGACGGGGAAAGTGAGCCGCCGAGAACGCAGGCCGGCCTTCGGGCCGGCCGCCTCTTGCTCAACGGCGCCAAAGAAAACGCATCGCCATTGGACTTCAACGTGGATTAGCACCATGCGAACGCCCCTAAAAATAATTGCCCTCAGCCTCACGGTTACGGCCGGAAGCCTGAACGCCCACGCCAGCGTGCCGCTGCCCCTGCTCCAACAGACCACCGGCGCCCCGTCGCTTGCCCCGCTTCTCAAGCGGATAACGCCGGCGGTCGTCAGCATTGCGGTCAAAGGCGGCGCAAACTCGGCGACGAATTCCTCGCCAAAGGGTCAACGGGCGCAGCGGCCCACGCGCGACCTTGGCTCCGATCATGGGCTGCGACCGGCCGGCTCCGGTGTGGTGATCAACGCGGCAGACGGGATCATCATCACCAACGCTCACGTCGTCGCTGGGGCCGACGAGATCACCGTAGCCGTAGCCGATGGCCGTGAGTTGCAGGCCGAACCGGTCGGCGCCGATGCCCGTACCGGTGTGGCTGTGATCAGGGTGCGAGAAAAGATGCCGGAGGCCATTCCGATCGGCAATTCAGATCGGCTCGAGGTCGGTGATTTCGTGCTCGCCATCGGAAACCCGTTTGTGGTCGGCCAGACGGTGACCTCCGGGATCGTCAGCGCGCTGCACCGCAGCAAGCTCGGAATCGAGGAATACGAAGACTTCATTCAAACCGATGCCGCGATCTATCCTGGAAATTCAGGCGGAGCCCTGGTCGATCTGCGGGGCGAGCTGGTCGGCATCAACACCGCCTTCCTCGGCGCAGGCAACACCAATCCGGGGATGGGATTTGCCATTCCGGTAAGCGTCGTGCGCTCCGTCGCAGATCAGATCATCAAAAATGGCGAAGCCCGCCGCGGCCAGCTGATATTCTGATGATCCACTAAAAAATCCCCAGCGCATTGAAATTGTCGCGGTTCCGCCAGACAGGGCGGTCAGCTGCACCGTCGTGAAGAACTCCCACTGCTTGCGCGCCGCCGCTTCCCTGGCGGCATCTTCGAAATAGCCGTTATCGACCAGCGGCATACCCATCACGGCAATCGAAATCAGATGGACCGGGCGATTGGCGGCCTCGCCGCTGCCGCCGACGATCCCGGACGCCTGCACGTCGTTGACGGCATCGCTGCCAAGGAGCGCGACGGTCGCGCTGCTTGAGCCACGGCATCACGGAGGCGTGCAATCCCGCCGCTTCGCGCGCCTGGGGCCACGGTCCCCGGGCGGCGCGCAGCGCCCACCGGCCGGTACGGATCAGAACCGCATCGCCGCTACCGATCTGGACATTGGCAAATTTCTCCCATGCCTCGAGGTCTTCGGCATAGATCGGCACATGCGGATCGAGCCACGCGACGCCCTTGAGCAGCGGCATGTCGACGAGGGCCGCCCGCGTCGCAAAACCCGGACCCATGCGGTCGATGGCGTTTCTCGAACAGCCGTTCTCGGTGGCCGACGGATGGCCGTTGTAGACCACCACCTTGCCGTCGCGCAGCAGGGTGTAGTGGCACAGTGCATCGAGGTGCGAGTTGGTGCCGTCGTGAAGGCCGTAGCTGATGGTGTCGAGCGCGCCACGCGTCTCGCCGGGCTTTCGCGAAACGCGCCAGCGAGATGACCGTTCCGTCCTTGACGAGTCGCAGTGCCTGTTTGGTTTTTTCCGGCGTCACAAGATTGAGCGTGCCACGCTCATCGTCCTTGCCCCAGCGCCCCCAATTGGAGAACGACTGTTCCATCCCCACCACTTGCTCGAAGGTCATGCGATGGCCCGGCTCCTGGGTTGACGGGTGCGGTGCGATCGGGCTTGCGGTCAGCGCCGGCCTCTGCGCCTGGGTCGCCGTCATGGCGAGCGAGCTTGCAAGGAGCGACAAGCCCGCAAGTGCAACCGTCCTGAGTGTCAACATTGTGTGGCGCTGGCGCATGGGAGCCTCCCCAGAGTTTCTGTTATTTGTCCGGACACTCTTGATGTCGTGCAGCAGCGCACGCAGCAAGCGCAGCGCGAGCTGCTCCGTCGTCGATCGCGCCGCTGACAGATCGGGTTTCCCGCTCGTTCAACCGGTCCTGAACGCACTGCGCCTGCCTCGCCGATCAGGCGGCCTTCTTACGATTGATCTCCAGCCGCGCGTCGACCAGCGCGACGCCGGCGTCGATGACCGGGTGATGCAGGCCCTTCTGGGCGGCGATCAGCTGAACGAGCTTGTCAGCGCGCTCGATGTTGGGCGCGCCGTTCTGCAGCGCGCGCGCAGCCGAGGCCGGCCGGGTCAGGCTCATTGCTGCCGCCGCGTATTTCTCGAACGGCACGAGATCACTCGCGGCGGCGCCGAGCTTGACGCAGAGGTCGAACACGAAATTGTATACCGATCGCGACTCCTCAAGATTGGAGTGCACGGCCTCCTGCGCGGTCCGTATGCCGTCCCGGGTGATGCAGCGGTAGTTGCCGGCGAGCAGCATCGCCCACTTGGCGAGCGGCACGAAGATCGAGTCGTGGACCTTGAGCTTCACCGGCAGCTCGAGCCTGCCTTCCGGCACGTCGAAGCGCACCGCTTCAATCTCCTTTTCAAGCTGGCGCAACATCGCCGTGTACCGGTCGTCGGCGAACCTTGCCACCTTGAAATTGGTCGGCAGCGTTACCTGCAGGACATTGACCTTTTCGTCCGGCGGCCGGATCGCCTGCGGGTCAGGGCTGCACAGCGTCACCAATTGCGGGTCGAAGCTGTCCCACACGCTTGGGTCCGTATAGGCGGCCTTCAGTCCGTCGTAATTGAGGCCGGGGATGCGCTTGACGTACGGCAGCGGCGGCATGTTCATAATCGACATGCACGGCACCTTCGACTTGGCTACGACATCGAGCAGCTCGCGCACACCGGGTGACCGGTATTGCGGCTCCTGCATGGCGAGCCCCACCAGGTCGAAGTCGGCGGGATTGACGCCGCTTGCACCGCTAGCGGAGACCTTACCGGGCAGCTTGCGCGAATCGATTTCGACCAGGTCCTTGCGCCCTTTCACAGGCAAGCGGACGCGAAAGCCCTCCGCGTTGATAAGGTCGGCTTCCGCGGGCAGGCAGACGAGCGTCACGCTGTGGCCGCCGAACAGAAGCTTCGAGGCGAGCAGCGATCCGTAGGACGCCCCCATAATCAGGATGTCGTAAGTGGCCATGGCAGCGACTCCGCGGTTTGAGTGGGCAAAAGCGAAACGTCCTGATTGTGAGAACAGCCGCTTCGGATATCAAGCGCGGAGCTTCGGCAAAATCGCTGTGCGCCGGAGCCGCACAAACATCGCGGCGATCTTGCACCGCGATGCCAATCGTCCTTCGGCAAGAGAGGCCACCCCGCAGAGGACCCGGCCATAAATGGCAATTTCACGGCCGGCTTTGCCCACGCTACCACGCGAGCTCCTTACTTGCGCGCTTTGAAATATCGTAAGTCCGGCGGTGGCTGGTCCTTACGCGTCGGCATCAGGTAGCCGTCGGCACTGAGGAAGTAGTCTTCCTTGCCGACCACCACGTGACGGTTGTTCTCGGTGCAATTGTCTTCGAACCAGATGACGTTGCGGTCGCGGCGATAACGTTTGTTGACGGTCCATGGGCGGGTCAGCGCGTGATCAATGGTCGTGATGTCGTTATGCAGGGTGTCGGGGTCAGCTTTGTCGAGATAAATGCGTTCCACGATGACCGATTCGTTGTCGTCATGCAGCGGTATGCCGCTCGGTTCGTAGGTGCGCGGCCCCTTGAAGTTGCGCGTCTCGACCGTGAGGGTGTCGAAGCGGCCGTCGCCGTCGGTATCGAGCCATTTCCCGATCGAGTAGCCCGCAAAGGACGGCTCGATCTCGGTCGGCCACTTGCGCCCATCGGTGTAGATGCGGCGCGGCAGGAACGGATGGAAGTTCACGTAGGTGATATTCGGCAGGACGACAAATTCGATCGGCCACGCCACCGACATCATCCGCGGCATGCCGTTGGTTCGGCAGGTGACGAGATTGTCGCCGCCTTGTCCGCCCGCCGCCTGGTCGGCAAGGCTTGCCTCCAGCACGGCCTGATATTCGGGAGTGAGCGGCGCCTGCTGTGCAAGGCCCGGAGGCTTGCTGACATCCCACTGGAATCCTACCCCTGGCGGGCGCATCCATTGACCGGACCAGTCCGGATATTTGGTTTCGTCGAACGCGACGGCGACCGTGTTTGCTGCCATCATCAGGGCTGCGGCGATCGTCGCCGCGCACAGTGTGCTTGGGCTGAGCATGATGGTCCTCCAGACTCGGCACGATCGTGCAGAATAGAGATTTTTGCAACGAGATCGTCCGCCTTATCCTCCCTGCAAGCAGGGGAGGCTAGGGGGCCGCCGCGGCGATGACGGGTGACTTGGACGGGCGGCGACGTGTCTTGCGATCGCGCCTCAATGGAGTAAGTTCAGGGCCCCCGCAGGACCCAAAACGCCAGAGGAGAGCAAGGCCGTGAGACATACCGTTTTGGCGCTGGTGATCGCCGCAATGGCAACGCCTGCCTACGCTCAGTTCAGCCCCAACCTGGCCGGGGGAAACGCCAAGCTCAAGACCGATACGGAGGTCAGGCAGGAGAAGGACAAGGAGGCCGGATACCGGTCCGGCGTCAACAAGATCCCTGATGGAAAACCCAAAACGGACCCCTGGAGCGGCGTGCGCAACGCTGCGCCAGCTCAAAACCAGTCGCGATCGAGTGCGAAATAGGTGATCACGTCATCTTCAAGGTGGTCTCGTCGAACAACTCGTCCACCTCGAACCGCCGTGGAATCAGGCGCTGCTGCACGGCGTAATCGATGATGCGCTCAAGGGCCGGGCGGCAGGCTTCAACGCCGAACGGGGTGGTGTCCGGCCCGTCCGCAGGCGCCGGCGCGCGACGTTTGCCCTCGCGCATCAGCGCATAGACTTCCGCAACGATATCTGGCCGCGATTTTGCCAATTCGGCGCTCACCACCACCATGTGGTTGAGAGGCACGATGTGGTGCTTGTGATACCACGTGCGCGCAGCCGCTGCCGGGTCGCCGAACAGCGATCTTGCCCGCGGGTCGTCGGAGCGCTCGCCCAGCACGGCATCGAGTTCTCCGGCAAACAGCATCGGGATGATCTGCTTACCCTCCGGCGCGCACTCGGTGGTGTCCACGTATTCGGCGACATGGGGCTCCTCGAACGTGATCCAGCGCACACTTGCGAGATCAAGTCCGTAATCGTTCTCGAACATGCCTCGCAGCCACGCGCCCGTGGTGGTGGTGAATGAGCGGATGCCGACCCGTTTGCCGCCGAGATCCGCCGGCGCCACGGCGCCGTGCTCACCGTTGTAGATCGCCCACGCGTGCTGGATCCGCCCGGTCATCACGGCGGGCAGCAGCACCATCGGCTTGCCGAAAGATTTGGC
>JASHYD010001385.1 GCA_030043175.1 Xanthobacteraceae bacterium
GAAGTTACGATAGACCAGATTGGTACGCACCTCACGCTCCAGCGTCACATAGCTCCAGTTGCGGATGTGCTTGAGGATCATCAGGCGCATTACCGTTTCAGCCGAAGTCCCCTCTCTCCCACGGCTTTTGCTCTTGGGATGGCGCTTTCCCAGCGCTTCAAAGAAGATTGCGATGAGTTGCTCTTCCTCCAGGACGCGGTCAGCATGTATCATCCATTCTTCAGAAAGATCTTTGACTTCATCTTCGATCAACCCGTCGCCGAAGGTGCGTTGTGCGCGCCGCATCTTGATCACGACTATTCCCTCGCGGCCTTTTTGAAACGCTGGCGCTGCGTCAGAGGATGATCTGATTAATCATCATTGATAATGATGAACTGATTCGTAAATAATAACAACAAACTATTAAGCGAAACAATTTTAATTGACTCGTAATGGTATTATTAAGTTCATGATATGTATCACATTTAACAGGATAAAAATATAGGAGAAATACCGAAACATATAATTACAAGAACTTATTTTCAAAGACTCGCCGTGGTTGACTCAGGCAGATCGTGGATGAATCCGTACGGTCGTGCAGCTGCTCGGCGCCCGGGGCCTTGAAATTGCGGAATTGGTGCTGCTAATTTTGCGCCGGAAAGTAGCTAGCGTGGCGAGACGGTACCGCGGCTCGAGCACTAAACCCGGTCATGATTATGAAGGGAATGTGACTGGTCGCCAGAGCATCAGCCACCGGGAATGCCATTTCGCCCATCAAGTTAAGGTCGAGGATTGCGCCGTCTAGGCCCGTATTCGCAATTAGATCAAGCGCAGCATTGACGGTCGCCGCCGGCCCGACGACGTTGCCTCCGTTGGCTGTAATCTCGAAGGCGAGATTCTCCGCTATCGTACGTTCGTCCTCGACGATCAATACGCGCTTTCCTGTGAGCTGACATTTCATTTTGGGACGTCGCTCCTGCTCCATGAGCGGCAACATTAATAATCAAGCACCGCGGTCGCAGGGGGTCAAGCAAGCGCTGCGAGAACACGAACTTTTGTTGACGTCCGTTTGGCACAAAAGCCGGAGGATGAGAAAACACCCGGAAGTTTACTCGGAGTTTGGAAACGATCTCATGAAGATTCTCGGAATGGTCCGGGCACACTCATCGCGCGGCTGCTGCCGAATTCCATGAGCAACTGTCACGCTGGCCGGCGACAACGATCGGCAGCTCATTGTGCATCGACGGACGAGGGATCGTCGCAGCCATCTAGGCGGACAAACGGAGCACCTCTTCCAGTTTACGATTCAGATCTTGCTCGGTGAATGGCTTTACTAGCAAATGGACTCCAGGGTCTAGGCGGCCATGATGAATTATCGCGTTCTTGGCGTAGCCTGTCATGAACAGGACTTTCATTGAACGGTTGAGTTTCTGCGCTTCGTCAGCGAGCTTTTTGCCGTTCTTACCTCCGGGAAGGCCGACATCTGTCAGCAGCAGAGCCACTGAAGTGTCCTGCTGCAGTTGCTGGAGCGCCGCGTCCGCGTGGGCGGCCGCAAGCACGCGGAATCCTCTTTCTCTCAAAATTGTAGTTACAAACGTGCGGACATCTTCCTCATCCTCGACCACGAGAATGGTTTCGGTTCCCCGGACCGCGGTCTCAGGCGCGCCCTGTTCGACTGTCTGGACTGCCTCGCCGTCAGTGAAACGGGGAAGGTAAATTTTGACGGTTGTACCCTCACCGATCTCACTATAGATTTTGACATGCCCGCCCGATTGCTTAATGAACCCATGTACTTGTGACAGACCTAGGCCCGCTCTTGTCCCATGTGCTTTGGTGGTAAAGAAAGGCTCGAAGGCTTGCTGGATCGTCTCTTGTCCCATACCAACGCCGCAGTCACTCACGGCAAGCATGACATACTGTCCGGGAGTTACTCCTTGGCGTCGGCTGTAAGCATCGTCTAAAAAGACATTGCTGGTCTCGATTGTGAGCTTTCCCCCGGTCGGCATCGCATCTCGTGCGTTCAAAACAAGATTTAAGATCGCCGTCTCCAACTCGTTTGCATCCGCCTGCATACTCCAGAGTCGGGCCGCCAATACGGTCTCCAAAATGAACGCTTCTCCGATGGACTTGTGAAGAATGTCCACCATCCCTTGCACGAGCCTATTGAAATCAAGAGGCTTCGGGTTGAGCGGCTGGCGTCGAGAAAATGCCAATAGGCGCTGAGTAAGCGTCGCGCCCCTGTCGGCATTTCGCTTGATCATGTCAATCCAGCTACTCGCCTGGGGCCCGGCGTCAGGCAACCGCAGCCGTAAAATCGAAACCGCGCCTGTTATTCCTTGGAGAATGTTGTTGAAATCGTGCGCGATACCTCCTGTCAGTTGGCCTAACGCCTCTAGTTTTTGGGCTTGAGCAAACTGCGCACGGGTCTGCTCCCACGCCCGCTGCTGACGGCTCCATTCCCGGAACGCTGATACGGCCAGCAAAGCGCCGGAGGCCATTAACAAGAATGCAAGCACGCCGCTGACGACAAAGGCCCTGGCCGCCTCTCGCTCAGTTTCAGCAGCGCGGCCTAATCGCTGAGTCAACAACGCGTCTTCGGCACTAATGATCGTGTCAATTAGGCCGGTAATTTCACGCATAGCCTGCAAACCAACGTCGTTGGTGACAATTGCTTTCGCTGCAGCGAAACCTTGGGTGTCGTTAGCTTCTATTGTGCTCTTCAGTTCCGCCAGCTTTGCGTCGATCTGACGCTGGAGGATGAGTAGACGCGGTTGTTGTCCCACGTTGTCGGAAACCATCCGACGCAGCTGATCCTCCAGCGCGGGTATCTGACTGATTCCTCCCTCATAGGGCGTCAAATACTTACGATCGTTCGTTAGCAAATACCCCCGCTGTCCACGTTCCGCATCCTGGATTGTGAGGTCCAATAGCTGAGCAGTCCTAATCACCTGAAGGGTGTGGACCACGAGTTCACGGCTCTCGCCCAGTTCGCCCCCTCGCACTATTGCCTGGTACATTTGCAGGCCGGTCAGCGCTAACGCGGCGATAAAACTCAGGCACGCGCCAATCTTCAGTGAACTTGGAAAATCTCGCCACTGGCCCGGCACGACTAGGGCTCCAAGCCATTGAGCACCGCCGCCACCGACTTTACAAGGTCGCTCATCTCGAACGGCTTTCGTAGGATTATCGCGGCTCCCAGTTCCTTGGCGGTGAAAAGGCCGGTTGGACTCTGCAACCTCCCCCCGCCCGAAATGGCAATGATTGGCACACCAGGAAATTCTTTGCGGAAGTCTCTGATTGTTTCAATACCCTCCTTATTGGGCATGAAGATGTCAGTGATTAGCAACGATGATGGTTGCTTTCGTTGCAACGCAATACCCTGCGCGCCGTCTGCAGCCACTGACACTTTATAACCTTCAGCCCGCAGTACCTCTTGCAGGATAAAGCAGAGGTCGCTGTCGTCATCAATGACGAGGATCTGCGACACGCGGATGTTCCCTATCGAGGATACGGCTTTGAATTCGAGCGTAATCGTGCAGTTTCTGCTGAAACACTTGAACACGTTGGACAACATGATTTCAAGGTGATCTGCGTTCGGTCAAGACCGGGGCGGCCACAACCGTCGCATTGGCCACGGTCGTCAGGCGGAGGGTCAGCTGCTCTCGTAGTGATAACGCCATTCCGGGACCGTTTGGCCAGAAACCGCGACGAGTTCCTCACCGGCCTCTGGCCGACCCGCCCTGCATGAAACGGTTTTCCGCCAAGATCCGCCCGTTGACGGAGGCGGCATGGTCCTACGCACGACCAACGAGGTTTTCTCCGCCCAGTTTCTTACCAGGAAATGGAGGGCGTAGACGGGCACTGGTTGCACCGTCAGGCAAGGGTTCTTATTCCTAGCCTTACTATCACACGTGCGAGTGAGTTCTGGACTGCGCTCCCATGTCCGCGAGCGGACGATCACGGACGCGAGACAGCGCCATCCATGATCAACTCCTTTGCGACTTGCGGACGTGTGTGGCCGATGCATGTATAGGGCTTGCAGTTCTCGTATGCTTTTACAGCCCACGGAGGTCTGTCATCGTCGCACAATTCCACGACTTGGCTACAAATAGTGGAAGTCCAAGACGGCATCGTCGTCGCTCTCTGATCTGCGAAGGCTACCTAAGAAGGGAGGGCGGCCCGAAGGGCGCCCTCGACGATCGTTTGCTCTGGTTCTCCTGCTCAGGTGACAACGAGACAAGGTCCCCGCGGCTTTATTCAATGACTTCCACGATGCGACGGCTGCGTGGTTCCACGATCACTGGCCGATCGTTCACGATCGCATACCGATAGCCAGGTCTCGCATGATACTGGCGGGGTATCGCGTAAAGCGTCACGCCTCGCGGCGGCAGCACCGCGCCAACGCGCACATCGCCCTCGTACCGGAACGAAGGATAGTGCTCGCGTACGACATACTCGCGAAACCGCGGCTGCTCCTCGACGCCCAGGATTCCGCCGACAGTACCGGTCGCGGCACCAACGGCCCCGCCGACAATCGCCCCGAGGGGTCCAGCCGCTCTGTCGCCTACTGCCGCACCCTCTTCGGCTCCGCGGACTGTTCCTTGTGCATGTGCGGTATAAGGCAGTGTTGCGAGAACGAGCACGGCAACCGTAAGCAAGCTCTTGTTCATGTTCGCTCCTGTCAGTTCGGATCTCACCCCCAAGCGTCCGCCAAGGAAAGGCATCGCCCGATTGGTTGGTCGGCGGGTCAGCGGATCATCGCGGTAAGTCGTCAACCCGACAGAGCTACGAAGGTTCCGCTCTGCGAACCGATCACCATCTCTTGATCTCAATGGAGAGCAGTGTTTAAGCCTCGCCCGTCGCGGGAAGCGCCAGGGCCGCCGCTGGGCGGCCATTTGCGAAGGGCAAGTTGATATGCGCTGCCGACAGATGTGCGGCCTGGCGAGGGGACAGCTACGGCTTGATTCGCGGGGTTGAAACCATGCGTCAGTTTAAACGCATCACCGGCCAGCAGTGCGTGCCTGCCTCGATGGGTTCTTGCGGGGGAAATACCGATCGGTGCGGCGGCGAGATCCGTTGCTGTCCCATCTCGGCTCCGGCGGATTCGGCACTTGCAGCACCGCGCCCGACTGCTCGGCACCGGCCTTCCCCCACGCCGGGCCGTGCTCGGGGCATCGGTGGACACGGTCCACTGGCGGGCTGATCGCACGACCATGGACACGTCGGCGACAGCCGGCGGCGTACGGTCATGGCGCCGTGACAGTGCGCCAAACAGCTTCACGAGGTCCGCGGCGTCGCAGCGGGCCAGTTCGCCGAGCTGCCTGAGCACAGGAAAGGAGCCGCGCGCGGCGCAATTCCCGCTGTTACCGTTGCAAGAGGTTCTCCGGGACTGCGCCGAGAGCCGCCGCGAGTGCGCGGACGTGGTGCGTCGCTCTCGGTCTGATTTGAACGAAATTAGAGCCGCGACGAATGCGGCCATCATCGAGTCGCGGTTGCTAATGCGACAGGTCGATGTCCTCCTTTACGCGCCGCCCGAGAGTTGGCTGCGGCCGCTGCCTTAAAGAGCCGGAAACCTCATACCACCCTTCCGCGCTTCTGCTACCAGCTGTAGTTGGAGCGATGTCTTCACTGATCGGGCGTGATGTTGAGCGCGCGGTGATATGCGTCCTCCACGCTCTCATCAGGCTCCCATTTTCCAACGTGAAAGGCGCAAAGATACATTTCGACCGATGCCCTGGTACCCATCAAGATGTCCTCTCGGCCACCCAGCGAACGGGCTATATCTGGAAAAACGGGTATTCCTCAATGCATACTCGCTATAGTGTTTCTTATAGCCTGTGTCACCTTGCCGGCCATCGGCGGCGGCGCCGGCATTGCCGCCGCCATCGCCGCGCGGCCCACTGCCGGCCAAAGGGGATGCGGCAGGGGCACGATTGTCGTTTGCCCGATCCATGTCGGGAAACCACCCAGCCAGCGCCTTGAGCTCGCCCTCTTTCCGTTTTGGATAGCGCGGGGCGTGAAATCGCAAACCACGGTGGATGGGGTTAGCGATGAACACTGACACCAGTCGTCAGGATGATCTTGATCCGGACGACCTCGAAGGTCTTGCCGCAAGCCTTGATCACTTAAGGCTGTGGTGCGAGCAAGAGGAGCCGGCGACAGTTCCGCCGGGTAACTA
>JASHYD010001386.1 GCA_030043175.1 Xanthobacteraceae bacterium
GTGTGCCAGCTGCCGCAATCGCCCGGTGTCAATCCGAAGAACTGCATCTCCGAGCTGGAACGCTGCGTCAACGAGTTCGGCTTCGTCGGCTGCAATCTCAACCCGGATCCGTCGGGCGGACATTGGGACGCGCCGCCGGTCAGTGACCGCTTCTGGTATCCCCTCTACGAAAAAATGGCGGAACTCGACGTGCCGGCCATGATCCATGTCTCGGCCTCGTGCAATCCGGCCTTTCACACCACCGGGGCGCACTACATCAATGGCGACACCACCGCTTTCATGCAGCTCATCACGTCGGACCTGTTCAAAGACTTCCCGACGCTGAAATTCATCATTCCTCATGGCGGCGGGGCGGTGCCGTATCACTGGGGACGTTACCGCGGTCTCGCCCAGGACTTGAAGCGACCGCCGCTTGAAGAACACCTGCTCAATAATGTTTTTTTCGACACCTGCGTCTACCATCTGCCGGGAATCGAACTGCTCGCAAGAGTGATTCCGGCCGACAATGTTCTGTTCGCATCCGAAATGGTCGGCGCCGTGAAGGGCATCGATCCGCGCACCGGTCACTATTACGACGACACCAAGCGCTACATCGATCAGGTGAGCTGGCTCACCGACGCAGACAAACATAAGATTTTCGAGAGCAACGCCCGCAAGGTGTATCCTCGTCTCAGCAAGCGCCTAGCCGCGAGTGCCGCGTCCTAGGGTGGTTTGCGCCGCGCGGGCGGGCCCGACGGCAAACTCGGCAACCATCGTCTTCACCCCGGAAAGCTGCGATCGGTTTGGCTGTCGCTCAACCCGTACTCCGCCGCAAGCAAGGGCGGCGACGGGTCCGCGATGATCTCGAAATAATACAACTGTATGGACAAGGGCGCGTTGAGCGGATGCGCGGTCCCCGCGAGAGGAGCTCGCAGCGCCAAAAGATCGTTGCAAAGCGTTTGGAAATGCTTTGGGCACCGCTCAATATATTGGCCGGGGAGCCAAACGATTGGCGCGCATAAGACGAATCGCTCCTTGTGCAAGTCACGCTGAGGAGGCCGGCCCTTAATGCGGCCGGCGTGATCCTCGCCAAGGCCACGGACGCGATCCTGCGACCACCGTTGAAGGCGCCCGCATCGAAATCGGCAGTTGCCGGTTTCGGCATTTCACACTCCCGAATCGGCGAACTCAAGCCCGGTCTCTCGAATGCAAGGACCTGACGATTCCACTCGATCGAAATCCGCTCTATGGCGATTTTCGGCGTCATTGCACTTGCAATTTTGGCTATGATGGACGGACACAGGAAGGACTCACCATGCTGACAAAACCCGACAGGCTCAAGCTCTTCACGCTGATGGGAAGCTATCCCAACGTGATGGCGCTGAAGGACGGGAAAATCAACTCCGACTTGTTGGAATTCGACTTCGCCGACGTCAAGGTGTCCAACACCGCGTTCAAGCCGCTGGTGCGCGAAGCGAGGTTCGATCTCGCCGAAGTTGCGATCGTCACATTTTTGCAGGCAAAGTACTATGGCAAGCCTTATGTGCTACTTCCGGCAACGGTGGTCGGCCGCGGCCAGCTGCACACCATCGCGTACAATCCCCAACGCGGCCATCTGGGGCCGGGCGATCTCAACGGCAAGACCGTTGGGGTACGCGCCTATACGCAGACCACCGGGGTGTGGGTGCGCGGAATCCTGGCGGAGGACTATGGCGTCGATCTGGGCAGCATCAATTGGGTGACATTCGAGGAAGGTCACGTTGCCGAGTACAGAGACCCACCGAACGTGCGAAGGGCGCCGGAGGGAAAACAGCTCGCGCAGATGTTGCTCGAGGGAGAGATCGACGCGGCGATCGTCGGCGACAAATTTCCGGACCCGCGCTTGCAGCCGCTCATTGCGAATCCGGAAACCGCTAACCGCAAATGGTCGCAGGCGCATGGCGGAGTGCCGATTAACCACATGCTGGTGATACGCGCCCAACTGGCACAGACTCGACCTGACGTGGTGCGCGAAGTTTATCGTGTGTTTCGCGAGGCCAAAGAGGCATCGTTCACCGAGAACGGCACATCTGAGCTTGATCCGTTTCGCTTTGGCATCGAGCCCAATCGCCGTTCGCTTGAGATCGTCATCGATTTCGCCGTCAAGCAGGGACTTTTGCCTCGCCAATTTGGCGTCGATGAACTGTTCAGCGAGGCCATGCGGACGCTCGGCTGACGTCGCTGTGCGCCTTCAACGGTGGTTTCGATCCACCGTAACTACTTTGTCGGATGGTAAAGGGGCGCTCTTGCATACCGCGCCGGCCCCTCCCCGCTGGCAGCGGTCGAACGGGTGCGGCGAACGCAGCCTTGGGGCTGGCCTCCGGTCCGCGAGATGGCGGGCTTCGGCGGAGCCGGGTTGTCCATCCTAACGGCGTGCGACCGCAACGTGCTTCAGCTCAGCTTCTTGCCCCAGATCTGCTCCAGGCGCTGATCACGCCCGCAGTTCCAGCGGTAGAATTGGTAACGCACCGGATTCTTCAAGTAATAGTCCTGATGATATTCCTCCGCCGGATAGAACGGCCCGGCAGGAACGATCTCCGTATAAACGGGCGCCTTCAGCTGTGCTTCAACGCGCTTCTTGGATTCCTCCGCGAGGCGTCGCTGCTCTTCATCATGCACGAAGATCGCGGTGCGATACTCGTTGCCGACGTCGCAGAACTGGCGGCCTTTCACCAATGGATCGATGTCGTGCCAGAAGGCATCGAGGAGCTGACTGCAGCTGACCTTGGCGGGATCATAGACTACTTCGACAGCCTCCGCATGACCGGTGCGCCCCGAACCGACTTCGGCGTAGGTGGGATTGACGGTCATACCGCCGGTGTATCCCGAAGTCGTGCTGATCACCCCCGCCACCTTGTCAAAATCGGCTTCTACACACCAGAAGCAGCCACCCGCGAAAGTGGCTTTTGCGGCGGCAGCGGCAGACGCGGGAGCCTGCGCGGCCGCGGGCGATGCGATCGCAAGCGCAATGACGGCTACTCCGAACCATTTCACGATGTGCCCTCCTCCGCCAGAATCCTTGCAGCGCCTAGCGTATGTTTCCCTCTCTCACACATAAGCCATTGGTTTTTTTTAGGGTAGAAGTGGGGTTGTCACCACATGATGGTCTTCGGCTCTGCCGCGAGATGCGCCGGTTAATCGAGAGAAGCCAAACCCGCCAAGCCAATCAGGCGGCGCCGCGCTCGGTCGTAGTTGCGCACTTGGCAACAAGAGCTGGTCGCCCATCCGAACAAAATACTAGCTGTCCGGCCGGCTGGGAGATTGCCATAAGATTCTTGCTCGACCGTTGGGGCATATCATAGGCCAAAGTGGCAAGAAGTTCAGGTGTCTTGCGCGCGCAAAGACGCGCCGATGATCGCGGCGGTGCGCACGACCGGCATCAGCGGACCATCCGACGCAGCTGCCCACCTTGTCCGCGGCGCTGCGTAAGCTTCGACAGCGACTCGGGATTGCGACCGATCCGATCGCAGTCGGCGCGGCGCTACGAGGATGGACACCCTTCACCTACGCTTGTGGACCGTCACCTACGCTTGCGGACTGTCAGCTCGGTGCTAGAGCTAGACGTCACAAATGCCACCGAGCGCATGAGACCGTGGCGCGCGAACGCATCAAGCGGAGATAGGCGTGTCGAGCGTCTTTCCAACAAAATCCGCTTCCGCCATCGGTACAGGCGTTGCTATGAGCTATCCTCACGCTGCTCGATCTCGCCAATGCCGGTAAGGCCGACCGGGCGTCGCCGAGATGGCGATGAGACGCTGGCGCCGGACATCGGCGACGAGCCGCGTGAGGATCGTTTGGACAAATCCGATCGGCCTAAGAGAGCGCAGGCGCCGCCCCCGGCCGCTGGCACCTCCCAAATTCGTGGTCTTCACCAAGCAGCTTGCGCAGCAGCAATGCATCCCTCGGGGCGGCACTCTTCTCGTCGTTATCAAAGTAGACATGAATCATATGGCCGTCGTTGCGCAGCCGCTCGAGTTTGAGCGCCCAACTTTGTAGAGTCGCAAGAGGATAGTGGCCGAGATAACGCCCGCCGGGCCCGTGACCCCGCAGGTACACGTGGCGAGCCGTCACGGTCCATGGCGAGGGCGCGTCGTGATGGTCTGAAATGCACAAAGCTACATTGTTGTCCCGCAGCAGATCGAGAATGTCATCGTCATACCAGCTCGGATGTCGAAACTCGAACGCATAAGTTCGGTTTGGGGACGCAAGCTTGAAAAACGAAGCGAGGCGCTCGCGATTCTTCTTGAATTGTGGCGGCAGCTGAAACAGCACCGGCCCCACTTTCCTCCCGAGCAGTCGAAGCCGGCTCTCGAGCAGCGCGAGGCTACTCCGCGCTGTATCGCTCAGATGCTTCCAATGAGTGATGAACCTCGATGCTTTCCAGGCAAACACGAAGTTGCCGGGCGTTTGCTCGGCCCAGTCGCGAACCGCCGCGACGGTGGGCGTGCGATAAAACACACCGTTGAGCTCAACCGTCGGAAAACGCTGCGCGTAGAATTCAAGCTGCAAACGTTGGGGCAGGCCAGGGGGAAAGAACGGGCCTCGCCACGACGGATAGCTCCATCCCGAGGTCCCGATGAGAAGGCGATTGGCGCGCGGCATAACTTGCTTCACTGGCCGTCGCGCCACAAGCGCAGGAGAAGCCCATCCCGCCCATAGATTGGATCACTTTGCGGTAATGGGACATTCGCGATCTTGGCCAGCGCCTGGTCATGTTCCTCTTTGGTGGCGCGGTACTCTTCGTATTTTCCGGTCGACGGATAGGCGCCGACGATCAAAAGGTCATCGCTGCCCCACAGGCGCCTGTGCCCCGTTCCAGCGGGAAGGACTACTACATCTCCCGGCTTCACCTTAAGTTCCCGCCCTGATGGCCCGCCAAACTGGACGAGAGCGTGACCGCGCGCGATACCGAGCACTTCATGAATGCCAGGATGGTAGTGCACAAAGTCATATATGCTATCACGCCAGGTATCACCCCAACCGTTAGATTGGAAGATCGCTTCGTAAACCGCTGCTGGATCCGACGCCGCGTCGAGCCGTACGGAGCGGCGGTAGAAAACGAGCGGCAGGGCCGAATTGTTCGGCACGAACCCGTCATCTTTCAAATCGACGGTCAGTGGTTTCGTTTGGCAGGCCGTCCGCGGCGGCCGCGGCTTTCCTTTGCCTTTCGGCTTTTCCGCGGTCTTCCTCAACCTCGATCCCTTCGATTAACGTGACTGCAGCCCTCTATCGCTGTGCTCGACTGTGTACTTGGGTCGTCGAGGCGCTACGTTGGTACTAAGGGCGAAACGGAAGTGGTCCCGGCATTCGCCCTCACCTGTTGCTTGTCCCGGCTCCGAGGGGAATTAGCTTCGGCGACCAAACATGCCAATCAGAACGCCTACGAGCACGGCCCCGGCTAGGGTGCCAAACGGGTTTCGATGCGCCATGCTTTGGAGCTCCGCCCCGAACGACTTGACCTGGCTGCTTGCTGCAGACGCAGCACTGGAACTTTTCTCGGCAAGATCGCCTGCCATGCTACCGGCGCGATCAGCCATGTTCGATGTCATTTCGCGGACTGACTTTGTTGCATCCTTCTTCGTTTTC
>JASHYD010001387.1 GCA_030043175.1 Xanthobacteraceae bacterium
CTTCGGGTACTCGGGGAGCGCGAGAGTGGAACGGCACGGCTGGAAGAGGCGGTCGCCGCCCTTCGCGACGCTCTTATGGAAAGGACTCGTGAGCGCGTGCCGCTCCAATGGGCCCAGACCCAGAATAATCTCGGCATTGCGCTTCGGGTGCTCGGGCAGCGTGAGAGCGGAATGGCGCGGCTGGAGGAGGCGGTCGCGGCCTTTCGCAACGCACTCAATGAGTGGACCCGCGCGCGCGTACCGCGCCAATGGGCCCTCACCCAGACCAACCTGGGCGATGCACTTCGCGTGCTTGGGTCGCGCGAAAATGGGACGGCGCGGCTGGCAGAGGCGGTCACCGCCTATCGCGATGCCCTTATGGAAAGGACCCGCGCGCGCGTACCGGTGCAATGGGCGCTGACCCAGAGTAATCTTGGCGATGCGCTTCGGGTACTCGGGGAGCGCGAGAGTGGAACGGTGCAGCTGGAGGAGGCGGTCGCGGCCTATCGCGATGCTCTTATGGAAAAGACACGTGAACGCGTGCCGCTCGAATGGGCGGTGACGCAGAATAATCTCGGCGTTGCACTTTATGTGCTCGGGTCGCGCCAAAGCGGGACGGCGCGGCTGGAGGAGGCGGTCACCGCCTATCGCGATGCCCTTATGGAAAGGACCCGCGCGCGCGTACCACTGCAATGGGCCCTGACCCAGACCAATATCGGTAACGCGCTTCGGCTCCTCGGGGAGCGCGAGAGCGGGACGGCGCGGCTGGAGGAGGCGGTCGCAGCCTATGGCGATGCCCTCATGGAAAGGACGCGTGATCGCATGCCGCTCGACTGGGCAGAGAGCTTCGGCAATCAAGGCGTGAGCCTGATGCGGCTCGCCCAACGGACCAAAAACGCAGCGATGGCCGAAACAGCGCTCCAGCAGATCGAGGGGGCTTTGAAAACCATCGGTGGGCGTGCACCGTTCTCCGGCTACTTTGAGGCACGTCTACTTGAGGTCCGACGGATTCGCGACGCGTTCAGTATTCCTTGAGAAAATGCGTTAGCCCTACAAACCGGCGCCCCGTTGAAGACGACCGGCAGCGCGCGGCGGTGTCAACTTCGGCCCGAAAGACGCGAATTTCTGGGCCCGAAAAAGTGTCAACTAGCGTTGTTTTCACTGTGTTTCCCGATAGCCTTCCGAGTCGCTGACGAGCCCCTTCGCCCACTCCAGGTCTTTTCAACCACTTAGCCACCTAGAGTCGGAGATAACGATCGTGCCACGTTAGTCCTCTTCGGCTGGAAGCTTCGATGTAGGTCAGTTACCAGCGATGATACCACGAATTTCGGCAGCAACGTCAGTGACATCGTCGAATCCTTTTGCTGGCGAAGTAATTCAAGTTCCTCTGGAGCGAGGGTGCGACCGTGCAAAAATTCGACTGGCAAGTTCTTGCTCCATCTCGCGGCCGGCGGCAGCACGTGTAGCCCGGCGAGCTTTGGCACAGGCGCGTTGCCGGGACACCACGAACACCGCAACCCGAGTACAAGGCTGCCGACCCTCGCCAGCGGGTGACGGGGACGGGGCGAAGGTGGGCTAGCGCAATAGAGGCACCCCCGTGGCATGCGTTGAACCTGATTGATTCGTTAGCCACGCGGTTCGTAGAGCTTGCCAATCCCACGCATGGCGGCGTTCCCAGGAACGAGATTCGCTCGTTTTCTGTGCCATCGTGCAGGCCGTGCAGCGGGCCTCGTTTTCCTATCGCTACAGGGAAAGTTTGCCGGCTGAGTTGCCTCTATGCTAAAGGAAACAGATAGGGGGCATAATCATGATCAGACAAGACAAAAATCGTTGAGGACGAGATATGAAACGCTCAATGTGTTGGTTGATTGGCCTCGCCGTGCTCGGGCTGGGAGCGGCCGTCAGCGAGGCTCTGGGTGAGAGCCCGAGCGTATCGATTGAGACGGAATACCTTGGGACGGTGGAAGTGCAACTCGACGCGGGGCAAGTAGTTGGACCAGTAGTAATCGTCAATGTACCGGGGGGCACGCTAAAGGGACCGAAGATCAACGGCACGTTGATCGCGCCCTCTGGAGATTGGTTAAGCGTTATGCCGGACGGCAGCTTGCGTCTCGATGTTCGCTCTTCAGTTAAAACAGACGACGGTGAGCTAATTTTAGTTGCGTTTAACGGGGTAATAGCTCCGAACAAAGATGCGACGGAGCGTTTCAATAAGGGTGAAGTAATCACTTCCAAGGACGAATATTTTATCTTCGCGCCTCGCTTCACCACAGCCTCAAAGAAATACGACTGGCTGAACAAAGTTCAAGCAGTTGGAAAAATGGTCTCCTTCCAGAAGGGAAAACTAAAGTACGACCTATTCTTGGTGCGTTGAATGAAAGGCTCGGTTGCTCGCACCCTCGCGATTGAGGCCGATCGAGCATGCGGCGGTGGGCGCGTTGTTTGCGCAGCCGCAAGCTTGAGGTGACAAATCAGACTATGATCGTCGATATATTATCCATCCCCCAGCACCCGCGCCACGCGCTGCAGCAGCGGAGCATCGGGCTCACGCCCCGCTTTTCCGGCGGCCTCAATGTGAGCCCGGCGAAGCGTTCGAGCGAGATCGCCGAACGATTGCGGTTCTGTCTCGGCAAATGGAGCGATAGCCGCCAGCCCTTGTCGCGCGCAGTCCATTGCCTCGCTATCCTGCCCGATTTCCGAGAGGGCAAGCGCGAACGCAAGCAGGCTGCCCGCTAGATTGAGGCCGAGAGCCGGGACCGGGGCACGGCTGTCAATGGGATATCAAGGTCAACCGTGCGCAACGTTACATTAACATAATACATCATCAAATGTTAATGGGGCGGCGTTCCGGAGGCACCAGCGGGTTCTAGTTGATCGGACCTTTATGCTTTCCGCGGGCGCCAGTCGATGCTGATTTGATCGGGTTCGATACCTTGAGGAGCAACGGTAAGCGTTTTTAGCTGATCGGCGATTTGCACTTTTGCGGCTGCAGGGTCTGAGGGCGAGGGCATTAATAGCTGATCTGCAAGAATGACCTGGATGCTCCCGTCGTCGTAGTCGACATTCACTCTCGCCTTCCTGGCATCAGGACCGGTAACCCAGACTAATCTGACGCTCGCCATAGCCTTCCTCGGTCGCCCCATGCGGAATATACGGCGGATCGGTTGTACAGCGTGGCCCTCACGCAGCAAGCCAACGCGGGCTGCAGCGGCGACGTTCCTCTGAGGTTCGGTCAGCCCTCAAGCGCCATCCGTCCCGCATCGGTGATCACAACGCGGACCACCTCTATAAGCGCCCTTCTCGCCGAAACTGCTGCTTGCGACAAGCCGCCGAGAAAAATAGAAAAATAAGACGTATGGCAGAACGCTGCAGTCAAGCAAAGCCGAGCTCCGAGCGCACCTTCGGCTTTGATGCTTCGCGCAGTGGGAGGGAGTGACTGTCAATGAGGATCGCTCAAATTGCCCCGCTTTATGAAAGTGTGCCGCCCAGACTCTATGGGGGTACTGAACGGGTCGTTTCTTACCTGACGGAAGAGCTCGTTCGCCAGGGACATGAGGTTACACTGTTTGCCAGCGGGGATTCGAGAACGTCAGCCGAGTTGGTGCGTTGCTGTGATGTCGCCCTTCGGCTCGACTCGGTCGTCAGAGACCCTTTGCCGTACCACGTCATGATGCTGGAGGAGGTGCGGTGTCGGAAGGAAGATTTCGAGATCCTGCATTTTCATATCGATTACCTGCATGCTCCGCTTGTGCGTGATTTTCCCCATCGCACGGTGACTACGCACCACGGGAGGCTCGACCTGCCGGACATCATCCCGTTTTACGGCATGTTTGGCGGGCTGCCGCTGGTCGCGATCTGCGAAGATCAGCGCCGCTACTTGCACCACGTCAATTGGGTGGGCACTGTTCATCACGGTATTCCGCGTAATCTCCTCGACTTTGAGCCAAAGCCGCGAGGCGGCTACCTGGCATTCCTAGGGCGGATTTCGCCCGAAAAGGGGCCGGATCGAGCGATCGAAATTGCGACCAGGGCCGGAATGCCGTTGAAGATCGCGGCCAAAGTGGACCGCGCCGACCAAGCCTACTGGCAGGAGAAAATCCGGCCGATGATCGTGCTGCACCCAAACGTTGAGTTCCTGGGCGAGATCAACGAACACGACAAGGCTCGCTTTCTCGGTGATGCCGCCGCCTTGCTGTTTCCGATCGATTGGCCAGAACCGTTCGGTCTGGTTATGATCGAAGCGATGGCTTGCGGCACGCCCGTCATTGCATTTCGACGCGGATCGGTCCCAGAGATCCTCGAGGATGGCACGTCCGGCTTCATCGTGGACACGATAGGACAAGGGGTCGCGGCGGCCGAGCAGGTAGCGAATTTGGACCGCGCGAGTGTCCGCGCTGCCTTCGAGCGGCGGTTCACTGTCGAGCGCATGGCGCAGGACTACGTAGACATATACCGCAGGGTAACCGCTGGCATCACCCTGCTTCGGCGCCCGCACCACACGAACCATAAGCTCCGTGAAGCTATTGGCTTTGATCCGCTGGACTTGATCACGACCACGCCGGGGCCATCAGGATAGTGGTAGGTCAACCAAAAGAGTGGCACGGGGCAGTTTATCCCTTCTTACGACTGCTGCCACACTGCGAGCAGCCTCCGCGCGTCCGTCTCGACCAATGGGAGATCGTCACCTTCGAGGCCCCCAGCCTACGCGGTACATAGAGCTTTACCAATCCTCCGCGGGAATCCAACGCCGGTCGCAGAGGCGGCGTTCCGCTTGGGGAGGCAGACGTTCGGCCTTTCCGAAAGATCCAACAAGCAAGGACCGGGGCCAGCCGTCAGGGGCGGGTCGGTTCCGGCGAGACGCGCGATACGGGCTTAGGCTTGGAGGCGGAGGCAGGCCGCGATACGGGCTTCGGCGCGGAGGCGGAGGCCGGCCGCGGCGAAGTCTCTGGGTTCTTCGTAAGGATCGACTGTTCTAGTTTCACGATCTCGCGCGTCGTCTGCTCCTGGTCGGCTGTGAACTGGTCGAGGTTGCGATTATCTGCTCGACGCTGTGCATCATCTGCTCTTGACTTGTGGCGATCCGGTTTCCGCTGCTCGTCATTTGCTCCTGACTGGAGGCAATATTGGTGGCTATCCGGTCGATGTATTGCCGTACCGCGTCGAGATCGAGCGCTATTGCGTTGGGCTGCTGCTGGTCCGGAGAAGATGCCGTTCGCGAGGTCAGCCGATCACGTCAGGCGCGTTCCGTGAAACCGGTTCGGCCTGCGGCGCCAACCAGCCAAGCTGCGGGTACGAGCTTGCGACGATCTCTCTGACTGGATCGCCGTACGACTGCCAAACCAAGACGGCCGAGGCGCCGATGCAAAAAATTATCAGGAAGCGGACGAGGGCGACCAAGACTCGCTTGCCAACCGAGGACCGCCTGTTTGGATGCCCGATCTTTGTCAGGTCGGCCGCGCGAAGAGTAGGCAATGCGTCTACAGGGGGCTCGGATTGCGTGGGGTTTGGCATGGCACTAACCTCTGCCTCTACTGCGTTCCAATAGCCGGCTTGTCCGCGAAAAACGCCAGAGCGGCGTAAGAAACCTGCTTCTTCTCTAACGCGTCAGCCAACGCTGGCTCAGCGGCGACGTTCCGGCTGGCGGATGGGTCTGCGTTCAATCAGTCTTCAAGCGCCCGCCGACCGGCATCGATGATCCTGACGCGGCCAACAAGTTGGCCGCCAGCCTTCTCGCGCTGAACGGTTACAAAACCGGCACGGATGAGGCTCGTGGGACATACGAGGGATCGCTGGCGCAAGTGCTGGCCCGCGTTCTCAACGGCTACAAGTTCGGTATGTATACAGACAACGGAGCCATGGCCGTCACAGTGACAGGAACGGCGAATGCTCCCAGCGCGTCTCCGGGGGGTCCCGGGTCATCTTCCGCCCAGATCGTCCGGCAGCTCTCAACGGCCGCAACCACGGCGGCTCTTCAACCTAGGCCGTCCACGGCGGCTCCTCAACCGATACCGTCTATAGTGGCTCCCCAACCGATACCGTCCAATGGCGGTGTGAGGCGCTGGTTTCATCTGAGGCAACTCGAAACGTTCTACGTGGTTCTTGCAGGTGTTACGCTCGGGGTCCCTTTCTCGTTTGGGTTCTCCGCGATCAAGACCGGATGCGTCTTCGATAGCTCCGCTATGTCGTTCAGAGGCCTGTTTAGGCTAGCTGCACGCAGCCTCGCCTTCATGTTATATTAGAGTCCGGATCAGGCCCGCACACGCTGAAGCCAGATGGGTGGCGCGGTTCGGTCGAAATGTATCTCTGCGCCTTGCCTCCGGGCAGATGGCCGACGCGCGCGCCGCCGCCAGTGGGATTAGGAGGAGGTTGCCCCGCATTTGGCGCCGGAACAGATGGCCGGGGCGCTCGTAGCCATCAAAGTGATTGGCGATGGGGGCTTGCTTTTATTCGCGCTGGTCGCTCGCCCCTACAGTTCACCATTCAATATGCCGCTTTGAGTACTTCACTTGCTGAAGTTGCCGCCCGATTGGACGGCCCCGTTCTCAGCGCAACATCAACGCCCCGACCAAAGAACCGCTGTGGTCGCTGTTGCTTCGGCTGAACCCGACCGGTCCTCAGGCGGCAAGCGCGGAGGTTGGGCGCCGGGACGAGGACACCCGTGTCACGCGGACGCAGACTGCAAGATTGAGTTTTTGTCGCAGCTCTCACAGATTGATGCGCCATCAATGGCGCATGAGTCCAGAAGTGGCCCGAGGCTGTCGAGTTGGACTACGCGATAGGTCGGCAGCTATCTCGGATACAACGGACGTGCTGGCCAACATAGCCGCAAGGGAGCCTTATCGGTGAGGCGATTATCGGCGTGATTTACTCCCAGGAATGAGCGTTACTGGGAGTGATTACTCCGCCCACGAGGTCCAGCCGGGGCGCTGCTGCCGTGGAAACAGTTCGATGTAGGGGCCTTCGACGAGGCAAGGCCGATCTGCTCCGAGTAGTATCGCGCGGCGCCTCGCCGACCGGGGCGTGCGGGCTCACAACTCGTCCGGGTCGACCTCGTGGAATTTGGTGTAGTCGAGCAGCAGGTGGCCCCGCTCCGACATGCCAGTGATGTCGCGATAGTGGTGCTGCCAGCGGATGTCGTGTCGTGAATAGACCCGTCGGGCGTAGAGCCGTTGCGCCGAATTGTCGTCGACGCCACCGACATT
>JASHYD010001388.1 GCA_030043175.1 Xanthobacteraceae bacterium
TGTCTTCAATGTATACATATAGTCGGCTCCACTATATATACTGTACCCGAGTATCTATAAGAATTAATAAAAGCCACTTTGACCTAGACTCTCTGGTATGTTTCGATGGACTCTGGTGGGGTTCCTCTCCGACCGGTTCTCACAGTTCATGCCTCCTTGAGCTGACTTCAGACACTTCTAGGTTACGCCAGCCCTAGAGGTGTCTTTTTTAGTCGTACAGATTGAGTTTACCGGCTTATGGCCTAAATCACACCCTGCGGGAGCTGCAGGGCTTAAGCAGTCGCCTCGTGCCGCCGCGAAGATTGCGCGATTGTCCCTTTTCAAAACCTTGAACCATAGGAATGGCGCTCGGTGCGCCAAGGGCCGGGGGGCCTTCCTACTGCCGGTACGGTTACTATCGAGGCGGCCGGGGGTTCTGCACCGGACGCGGCTTTGGGCACGGCGGCCACTTCTACTAACAGCGGAACGGAACGCCCATCCAAGCAACTCTCCGGCACTTGGCACCGCGGAGGCATTGCCGATTTGACGAGATCCTAAAAGCAAAATGCCGAACGGGGATAGGACTGAACAACCCCGGTACGCGCGTTCAACGGACCGCACAGAGATCAAGCTGAGCATCGGTTACGCCTTGGGCGACCGGCTTGTCCCGATTGCCTGCACCATCGTTAAGAATCTGAAGCGCTCAACCAAGTTGATCGAGAACGGCCATCCGCTGCCGTTGAGGCAATCTGGCTTACAAGCGAAGAACAACACTGCGTGGATCGGAACGGCTGTTGAGCGCGGCGGCGTCTATTGGGCTATGCGCCGATCCAGGTCAGTCACCGGTCTGCCTGGACCTGCAGACGAGCAAAACTCAACCGGCTGTTTTCTACGCCGGCACCTACCGCGTGCCCGATGTGGGCCTTCGCCAGGAAGCCGTAGGCGCCGATCGCATTCAGGCCTACCTGGACCGCCACCAGCATACCACGGCCGAGCGGCGGTGCCAGGAGGCATATGGATCTATGCGAATCTTGCTAACCGTGGTGTCTTCGCAGCTTGCGTCTGCCCGAAATCGGTTCACCGAGTGGACCTCGTGTGGGATCGTAGAATTCATTTCGTATGCATTGGCCGCCAAATCCGCGACTCCGCCCATCTTGAGCACATTGCTCACGGGTGGAAAAGACGCATTCAACGCCTCTGCTTTCTCCATGGATGCACCACGGATAGTTTACAGCCGCTTGCACTTTCCCGGACGCAGCGAAGGCCGCCGAGAGGACCAATCCAGCAGTTATCAATCTCCTCATGTTCTTCTCTCCCTTTGTAATATTTTTCTAGTCTCGACCCCGACCAAGCCAAGCCGCAGAGGTCGGCGTCACTTTCCTCCTATTCCCAATACCTCGAATGAAGAAGCGTCTCTCTATCGAATCTGCGAGTGTGTTGCAGAATGGACACAAAAAACGCCTACGCAGCCGCCGAGCGCCAAGCTGGCGGCATGGGTGAGCCGGGGCGCCATTCAGCCCGGCGCCGATGATTTCGCAATGTTGTGACTGCTATTTCGGATGTTCCTGCCCAGGTCGGCGGGGCTCGTGCTGATGCCGTCGCAGCGGCGGCCGTAATACCTACGTGCGCTGTGCCCGGTCAACGCGTTCTCCGAACGTAACGGGGGAGGAGGTGAAATGTCCGTTATCTCCTTGGCCTGCTCGCAGCGATCGCGACGGTCCCTTTTTTTCTATGGGTATGGTCTGGGACCAACGGCCGTTGACGGCTCGGCCGCCTTTCCCGGCTGGCTTCGAGCCCGGCGACGCCTCCCATCCAGTTTGGGTGGCGGCCGCCAAGTTGGCTTCACGTCTGGGAGCGGTGATCCGCCGCGATGAATGAGAGACCTACGATCTGCAGACCGGGCGAGTGATCCCCCCGGGGCGCCGCAATTCTCTCAATCCGTTTTTCCTGCCGACTCAACTACAAATATGAATTGAGTGCGCTCTTTTCACCTTCGATGCATTCCAGGCAGCAATCTGGTCGGCACCGCTGTGATTGCTGGGATTGCCAACCAAAGCCACCGCGTCGGCGCAGATCTGGAAGTTCGCGTCGTTGGTGATCGTGTAGGTGGCGCCCCCAAACATCTCGGTTCCCCTTATTCTGATGTCGTGGCGGGAGTGAGCCTGATCGGCGCCGTCGCGCCAGTCTGGCCGCAGGCGTAGCGCACGCCCGGCGCGGGCCGGCGCCCATTGCCGCGGCGGGATCGACCAGCTGCGGCCGGTTGTAGAGGTTTCTCTTCAGCCCGGTGATTGAGAGACACCAGCTTCGCCGCGATCTCGTCCATCTCGCCGCCGGCGTCGCCGAGCGAGTCGCTCCACGGATCGCCGCAGCCGGCGTCCGAGGGCGTGGCCTTACCATCGCCTCCCCCGACGCATCAGCTTGCCGGCCACCAGGGCCCCAAGATCAGCGCCAAAGCGACCACCCCGAGGGCAAAGGCGGAGGCTGGACTCCATCATCGCTGCCAGCGAAAGAGCCAACGCAGCAATCCGATCCGCCTCCGCAGACCTGACCACCTCAATCCGTCCTCTTCGTTACTCCGGCGTCGGTGACAAGCCCTGGCTGCTCCGTTGCGGACCTGCGAAAGGGAGCTGCTCGCAGCGCCGTGAGTACGTCGAATTTCCTCCCGCCGCCCACCGTCACCCGGCGTTCGCCACTTTATCCAACCTTAACGGCGGCATTATGGGCAGCGTCGGCGAAGAGACCCGATCAAAAAGCTATACGAGTGCGCTTCTGATGTCCGTGCTAGAGTTGACGCGATGAACATAGCCACCGCCCAATTACCACGCATCGCAATCGCCAGCGGCGACCCCGCCGGCATCGGCCCGGAAATCAGCCTCAAGGCTGCGCTCGATACACAGGTCAGGCGGATGTGCCGCCCGCTGGTCGTGGGCGATCCGATGGTGCTCGAGACTCACGCCCGCGCCGCGCGAGTCGCAATGCCGCTTCATGTTGTCAACGCGCCGAAGGCGGCAGATTGGACGAGCGACGCCGTCAACCTTTTGGCCGTCCCGATGCCGGGGCGAGCAGAAGTGAAATTCGCTACCAATGACGCCGCCTATGGGCAGGCGGCCCTGGCGAGCTGCAGCTGCGCCATCCGTGCAGCCCTCGACGGCGACGTCGAGGCGGTGGTGGCGGCACCACAAAACCAGACTTCAATCGCGGCGGCGAATATTCCGTTCGACGGGCACCCGACGCTCGTCGCTCGCGAAACCGGGATGAACGCGGACGACGTCTTCATGATGCTGTGGTTCGGCAACACGCGCATCGTGCATTGCACGCTTCACGTCAGTGTCGCCCGTGCGCTCGAGCTTATCACGCTCGACCGCGTGGGCCGAGCGATCCAGGCGACCGACACCGCACTCCGGCACTTTGGTATAGCGGTGCCGAAGATTTTGGTAAGCGGGCTCAATCCGCATGCTGGAGAAGGCGGCCTGTTCGGTCGCGAGGAGATCGAGATCATCGCGCCGGCCATCGCAGAGGCGTGTCGGATCGGCATCGACGTTGCCGGACCGTTCGGCTGCGACACCATGTTTAATCAGACCGGCGCCGATGCCTTCGTGGTGATGCTGCACGACCAAGGCCATATAGCCGCCAAGCTGCAGGCGCCCAATCAAGCCGCCGCGTTCGTGATCGGGAGCCCATCTTGTTTGCTTCAGCCGCTCATGGCAGCACCTTCGACATCGCTGGCAAAGCGTTGCCAGTCCGGTAGCAATGATCGAGGCGATCGCCCGGCTTAGCGGGCTTATCCTTCGTATCGGGGGTCGACAGTCGCCACCTTGAGCGCGCACGG
>JASHYD010001389.1 GCA_030043175.1 Xanthobacteraceae bacterium
GAAAAGCAACATGCCCCCGCATTGCGCTGTCCTCTGAAGGCGACACCTCTACCGGAGCTTTGATGGAGAAAAGCCGCATGAAACGCTTGTTTGTGGAGGGCACTATAAGTTTGATGAGCGCGCTTTCGCTCGCTATCTATTCCTGCGTAATCCCTCGCGCCCATGCTTTCGATTCTTCCAAATGGGGACATGACGCCGCAACTTCGGAATGGTTCCGTTCTCTCAAGAATTCCAGAGGCGAATCGTGCTGCGATTATGCCGATGGCGTGAGGCTTGAAGACCCGGAATGGAGAGAACTTGAAGACCATTCCTTTGAAGTCTTCGCGCGCGAGAAGTGGAATAGGGTTCCAGCTAATCGAGTCCTAAAGGGAACGAACAAGGTTGGATATGCCATCCTTTGGTGGCCGAAGGCTTATGACACTCCAACATGCTTCTTGCCGGGTGCGCAAAATTAGAGGAGTGCGAAAGATGTCCCTACTCGTAGCAAACCCCGTGGAAGAAATGGTTTCACGAGCGCAGGTCGTTGAGGCAGGCACTCTACAGCACTGATCATCTCGCCCCGACGGCCATCGCTCCGCTTGATCGTCGTCTTGGACTGGCATCCCCAGGGGTCGGAGCGCTGTCGGTCGATGCAGTGCCGCGAGCCATCGTGCCGTTGACGCCCCACGCCGTGATGTCGGCGAGCCTCGAAGCTCGTTCCGGATAAAAAAGCGCATTGCGCAAAGATCCAGCGCCAATCAGGTGCGGCTTGCTCTTCACAATGGGGCGTTCTGGCTCATATGGCGTGCGCGCAGACAGACCCGCTCGCAATGGCCGAAGTCTAATCCGCGAGCGTCTCATCAAGTTCGGCGTCATCGAGCATCTCGCGCGCATCAAATCCCGCTGCCGACCCAGCCGCGCGGAAGGGACGCTGTTTCCTGCCGTCGCGCTCGGCATCATAGTCCGGTCCGTGAGCGGCAGGGAGGTTGCGCCCGGCCGAAGCCGAACCTGCCCCGGCCGTGCGAAATTGGGGTGAGGATCGCGGACCAAGGGCAGGCTAGCTGGCCGGACTCCCGGGCCCCTTGCGCCGGGCGGTTTGGCGAATTGGTTGCTTTTGAACTGGATGGAGAGTGCATGCGCAGGTTTTTTGCACGGACGGGTTCGGTCAGCCGCATCACCGTTGCCAGCCGAGCCCTCGAAAACAACATGCTCGGCGATCCCTCGGTACGCCCCGTCGATATTTACCTGCCGGCCGGGCACGATGGACGAGACTTGCCGTTGCTGGTCGACCTCGTTGGCTTCACGGGCAGTGGGCTGTCTCACACGAATTGGGTCGGCTTTCGTGAGAACCTGCCGGAGCGGCTCGACCGGCTGATTGGCGAACAGAAAATGCCGCCGGTCGCGGTCGCCTTCCCTGACTGTTTCACGCGGCTCGGGGGCAACCAATACATCAATTCGGCAGCGACTGGCGCCTGGGAGGACTTTCTGCTGCAGGAGATGCTGCCGGCGATCGAACAGCGCTACGGCTGCGGTGGCCCCGGGCGCCGCGGTGTGTTCGGCAAGAGTTCCGGCGGGTATGGCGCAATCACGCACGCTTTGCGCCACTCCGACATCTGGTCGGCTGCGGCCTGTCATTCCGGCGATATGGGCTTCGAGCTATGCTACCTACCCGATATGCCGGCGGTGCTGCGCGCCCTCACCGGGGCCGACAACTCGATCGAGCGCTGGTGGCAGCAACTCGAAGCCGCCGAGAAGCATCCCGGGGATTCCGGCACGGTGATAAATGCGCTCGCCATGGCGGCGAGCTACGACCCCGATCCGACACAGTTCCTCGGTATAAGGCTGCCGGTTACAATCGACACTTGCGAGCTGATCGAGGAGCGCTGGGCGAACTGGTCGCGGCAGGATCCCGTCACCGCGATCGAAAGCCAAGCAGACAATCTTCGCCCGCTGAAAGCTCTCTACATCGATTGCGGCGAAAAGGACCAGTTCAACCTGCTCTACGGCGCCCGCCGGTTCGTACGACGGCTCAATGAGCTTGGGATCGGGCATCGCTACGAGGAGTTCCCCGACAACCATACCGGCGTCGATTACCGGATGGACCAGAGCCTGCCGTTTCTTGCGCAAGCGCTGTCCGGCCGATGCTAAAGTTCGACAGGCCCGCTGAACGCAGGCCCGCCAGGTCCCCCGAGCACTTTTCGGCCGAAGCCAATCATCTGCCTGACCATGAGACCGTCGCTCGGCGAGTGGGACCGCACGGTCGTCACCGTTGCAAGTGGAGGCGTGTCTCGAAAAGCCGCAAGTGTTTCTTTCACCTCGGCCGCGCGTCGGCGGCTTGTTTATATTTATTGCTGCACTCAGGGAGAATCGCGGCACTCATATTTCGGAGGAGGCCCAACCGGGCGGGCGGTCCGTGCGGCGCGACCCGCGACGCAGAACAATAGGAGAACCATCGCGGTTTGCGAGCTGGCGCTGCGGCGGCAGGCTGGCGCGCTCGGCATGTCACGTGCGAGGATAGCCTGCAGGCCATTCCGGGGTGGCGCGAATGGCGAACCTTGCAAACAACGACGGGCGGCGAGACATGCGGTCGGCAAATCCTCGAAATCTCATCTGGCAGACGCTCGTCGTTCTCCACCGCTATCTCGGCGTAGCCGTTGGCCTTCTGATGGTCATGTGGTTCGTGTCCGGGATCGTCATGATGTATATCGGTCTGCCCCGCGTCACCGACGAAGAGCGGGCGCGGACACTGGAGCCCATTGCGTGGCAGGTCTGCTGTCAATTCCCGCCGCGATTGGCGCCGGATGACGCCCAGCTCTACGGAGCGCAAGTTGAGAATGTCGCCAGCGCGCCGGTGATGCGTATGCGTCCTGCTGGAAGGGCGGGCTTCGTCCTGGACCTGGAGCAAGGCGCGGTCGTACGAGTCGATGCGGAGGCAGCGCGGGAGATCGCACTTGACGCGGCCCCGCGCATTATCCGCCATCCGGCCAAGCTGATCGCAGCCGCAGAGATCGAAAGCGACCAGTGGACTCTTGGCCGCCTGCGCCGCGAACGGCCGCTGTTTCGCTTTGTTTTTGACGATCCCGAGAAGACCAATATCTATGTTTCCGGTTCGAACGCGCAGGTGGTGCACTGGACAACCGCCACCCAACGTTTCTGGAGTTGGCTCGGCACGATCCCGCATTGGCTTTATTTTTCCCAGTTGCGCAGCAACGTCGTCGTGTGGACCGAGATCATGATCTGGACCTCGGTCCTCGGCACGTTCCTGACCGTGCTCGGACTCTATCTCGGCATCAGCCAGTTCAAAGCGCGGGCAAGGTTCTCCCCTTACCGCGGCTGGTTTTACTGGCATCATATCGCGGGGCTGGTATTCGGGATCACCACGCTCACTTTCGTGGTCAGCGGCCTGATTTCCATGAATCCCTGGGGGTTTTTGGAGGACCGACGCGGCGGAGGCGAGCAGACACGGGTCGAAGGCGGACCTCTAAAATGGGGTGAGGTGCGCGCGTCGCTCGACGCCATTCGCGCGAAACCCGAGATGGCCGGCTCTGTGAGCCTCGCCACCGTGCCTTTTGCGGGGCAGCTCTACTGGCTGGCGACGCGGCAGGACGGCACCGTCATGCGGCTTGATGCGCAGGGTGGCAATGCTCCGATGAGCGGGATTGATCTCGCCGAAGCGGCGAAACGGATCGCCGGCGACGTCGAGATTGCGGAACAGGCCCTGATCAGCGAAGACGACGCGTATTATTTCCAGGAGAGTGAGCGCTTCGTCCTGCCGGTTTATCGGGTGATACTGAAAGATGATGAGAGCACGCGCTACTATATCGATCCGCAAAGTGGCGCGCTCCTGCAACGCGCCGACGCCACCGCGCGCTGGTATCGCTGGCTTTTCGGTGGCCTGCATCGGATCGATTTCACGGCCTGGATGCGCGCGCGTCCGGCCTGGGACATCATCATGCTCATACTGATGCTTGGCGGGCTTGCTCTGACTACTACCGGTTTCTACCTGGCATTACGGCGCATCCGAAACGACATAGCGCTGCTGTTCCGCTTTATTGGCAGACGCAAGCCCGCGCTCGCGGAAAAAGGCGATCCCGTAGGGATCGATGGCCGTGCTGCGTGACGGGCGTTAGGCAAGGGCAAATTGAAAGGGGCAAAAGAGGCACGCCCCCGCGAAATAACCAAGCACCCACGGCGCTGCTGGCGACGACGGCGCAAAAAAGGCTGGAGTCCAGTTGCCGCCCGCATCTTCAAATCGCCAAGCGCCAATGCTGTCCCAGTGTACTACGGCCGCTGGTCGACACAGATCAGGTGGCGGTTGTGGCGGTTCGATACACCACGCATCATCGCCATCCGCCAGCTCATTGGACGTCAGATCGCTCGGAAAGAGTTGCAGCACTTTGCGGGTTCGGGGGGAGCACAAGCGATGACCGCAATCGATTACGAAGCCGAATACGACAATCGCGCGCGCGTGCCCGAACACCCCCAGATCTTTGCCCGGTGGGCGACGGATTCAGCATCCTATCGGGCCCGACTGCCTGCGTCGCGACAAGCGCGCATCAGCTTCGGCCCAACGCCCCGCGAGGTGATCGACCTGTTCGATGCCCGCCCCGGTGCGCCGCTGGCGGTGTTCATTCATGGCGGCTGGTGGCGCAATTTCGAGCCATCCTTATTCAGCCATCTCGCGGCAGGCCTCAACGCCCATGGCATCGGCGTTGCGGTACCAGGATACAATCTTTGCCCGCAAGTAAGGATAGCCGACATCGTCGATGAGATGCGCCGCGCGCTCGTCGCCCTGTGGCGGCGTTACGGCCAGCGCATGCTGGTGCTCGGCCATTCGGCCGGCGGTCACCTCACAGCGGTCCTGCTTGCGACGGAGTGGCCGGCACTCGACGACGGCATGCCGGCCGACGTGGTGGCGGCCGGATATGCCATCTCGGGCGTGTATGATCTTACACCGCTGCTACGCGTATCGGTGAATCAGGATCTTCGCCTTGACACTGACAGCGCGCGAGAAATGTCGCCGCTGTCGTGGCCGGCACCGCGCGGGCGCGCACTCGACGCAGTGGTGGGGGCGCGCGAGTCGAATGAGTTCCTGCGCCAAAGTCGCGTCATCGCGGACGTCTGGGGCAAGGCCGGGGTTGTGACTCGCTACGAGGAGATCGCGGGCGCCGATCACTTCAGCGTGCTCGACCCGCTCACCGATCCGAGCAGCGCCATGGTGGCGCGCCTTCTTTCGCTGGTGCCGAAACCGCGACTGGCGTAAGTCGGAGCGCCTGCCGGTCGGCTTCATAGACGTGCCGCGGACTGTGGCTCTGACCGCGCGGCCGCGACGGCGCGATGATGTCGTCCATAACGTCCTGTGTCTGATGCCGCATTGCGCTGAGCCGTTTTGCCAGAGTTCGGCGGCCGGTGGCGCCGCGCCGATGGGCGTGCGCTGTAGGGATTCGCTCCAGACCCGGGCACATCGTCGGCTGGATCGACCACCAACTCCCTTGATGGTTCCGGTGCTGAGCACAATTCGCAGTTCCTGTATTCGTGGGTCATTGTTGATTGTCGATGG